>NZ_LZJJ01000158.1:0-9812 GCF_001667625.1 Mycobacterium sp. E1715 | reverse complement strand
ACCACCTCGTCACCAGGGCGATTCACAGCGTGAACATAGCCTTTTCTTATGCGTCAATACGGCGTTTTCTCAGCGCGGCTACCCTCGAAGCGCATGACCACCGACACGAACTGGACTGTGGATGAGTGACGTTTCGCGGCAGGCGTTGACCAAGGTTCCGGCGGTAACCCTGGGGTTCTGGATCATCAAGATCTTGGCCACCACCTTGGGTGAGACCGGCGGCGATACCGTCACGATGACGCTGAACTGGGGCTATGCCGCCGGGGTCGCGCTCTTCGGTGTCGCGCTGGTGGTGCTGGTTGCCGCACAGATCCTGGCCAAGCGCTTCCATGCGTCGCTGTACTGGGCGACGATCGTGGCGTCGACGACGTTCGGCACGACGTTGGCCGACTTCGCCGACCGGTCGCTGGGCATCGGGTACACCGGAGGGTCGCTGCTGCTGTTGGGTTGCCTGATGGCCACCCTGGGCCTCTGGCGCTGGACGGAGGGGACCGTATCGGTCACCACCGTGTCGACGCCGAAGGTCGAGGCCTTCTATTGGGCGACTATCACCTTCTCGCAGACCCTGGGCACCGCGCTCGGCGATTGGCTGGCCGACACCCGCGGATTCGGTTACGAGCGTGGCGCATTGGTGTTCGCGGCCGGCCTGGCCGTGGTGATCGCCCTCTACTACTGGACCGGCATCTCGCGCGTCGCGTTGTTCTGGGTCGCGTTCATCCTGACCCGGCCGCTGGGCGCGACGGTCGGCGACTTCATCGACAAGCCGGTGGCCGACGGCGGCCTGGCCCTGAGCCGCCCGCTGGCCTCGGCGGTGCTCGCCGCGGTCATCGTGGCCCTGCTCGTCGTGCTGCCGCAGCGGCCGGGACGCCACCCCAGTGCGGCCCGGGAAGACGCCTGACCGCTCTCAGCGGCTTCCCAGCTCCGCGACCTACGCTTAAGTTGTCATGTCTGATACCGCACGCCCCGCGCGTCGTCAGAACGGCGCGCTCACCCAACTGCTGATTTTCGCCGCCACGGTCCTCGGCTCCGCCCTACTGGCGGCCGCGCCGGCCAACGCCGATCCCAGCCCGTTCAACACCCTCAATTGCACCTGCCCCACGAGCGCTCCGGCCGGCAGCCCGGCCCGGCACGACGCGATCGCGCGCGGGCTCCTGCGAGGGGAGCTCGGCTGGCCCGCGCAGCCCACGTCGGATCCGGGTCGGCAGGCCGGCTAACTCAGGCGTCTTCGCTCACGGCGGCGCGATCACCGTTGCGGGCCCCGTTCATGCCGGTGGCGTCCGACGGCAACTCGAAAGACGGATAGGCGGTACCGACCGCGGCCAGCGCCGCGTTGCGCTGCGCCTCCATCCGCGCCAGCGCGGACTCGGTGAAGACCGACAGCCCGAGGTCTGGGTTGTACCCGTGGATCTCCTTGACGTCGAGCTGGGCCAGGAAGTAGATGATCTCCTTGGAGACCACCTGCCCGGGCACCAGCACCGGGAATCCCGGCGGGTAGGGCACGACGAACGTGGTGGACACCAGCGTCTTGCCCTCGGCCAGCCGCCGCCCCGCCATGCCGATCAGGACGTGCTCGCGATCGGACTCCTCGTAGCCGGCGTAGAAGGCCGACCGCATGTCACCGAAGACGCACGCGTCGACGGGCCGGAAGGCGACGTCGAACTCGCTGAAGTCGGGCAGGTGCGGCAGGTCCTGGGTGATCTCCTCGACGTGACGCTCCTGCAACGCCCGGTCGGCGACGCTGGCCGCGTTCTCGGCGCGGTCGAAATCGGTTGCGACCCTGCGTAATACGTCCAGGAGGTAGTGCACGCTGGACCACGTGACGCCGATGGTGAAGATCAACAGCACGCTGTTGATCGACGTCTTGTTGATCTGGATGCCGAATCGCTCCATCAGGATCTTCTCGCGGAAGTCATACCCGTTCATCCCGGTCTTGCCGACGAACAGGGTCACCCGCGTCGCATCCAGCACGAACTGATCGGAGCGCCACGCCTCGTTCCATTCGGCCAGCGCGCCCTGCCTGACCTCGCGGTACGAGCTCACCGACGACGCCCGGAATTCCTCGGGCACCAGGTCGGACTCGTCGAGGATGCGGAACCACTTGCTGATCAACCGGTCTCGGCGCACCCGATGCCGGAATACCAGCGCCATGTCGTAGGTCTGCCGGACCAGCTGGAAACCCTCGATGTCGACCTGGCGGCGCGCCAGGTCCAGCGACGCCAGCAACTGCTGGTTCGGCGACGTCGAGGTGTGGGTCAGGAACGCCTCACCGAAGGCATCCCGGTTCAGGGCATTGAAGTCCTGGTCGCGGACGTGGATCATCGACGCCTGCCGCAGCGCCGAGAGCGACTTGTGCGTCGAGTGCGTCGCGTAGACCCGCACCCGCGCCTTGGCGGGGTCGGGCAGCAGCGGGCGATCCACCCAGTCGGACCGGTCCCCCCCGTTTTGCACCCGTTCCATTTCGGCCGCCCATTTCCGGTATTCGGCGGCGTATTCCGGGGAGGCCAGCATCTGCTCGAGGCGCTCGGCCGACACCATGGCGGTGCGCTGCCGTGCCCACGGCACCGCGGTGGCGAAGGCGTACCACGCCTCGTCCCACAGGAAGCAGATGTCGGGCTTGATCGCCAGCACCTCCTGCATGACCTGCAACGGGTTGTAGACCACCCCGTCGAAGGTGCAGTTGGTCAGCAGCAGCATGCGCACGCGGTGCAGTTGGCCGGCCGCCTCGAGGTCGAGCAGCGTCTGCTTGATGGTGCGCAGCGACACCGCCCCGTAAATGGCGAACTGCGGCAACGGGTATGCGTCCAGGTACAGCGGGTACGCCCCGGCCAGCACCAGCCCGTAGTGGTGCGACTTGTGGCAGTTGCGGTCGATCAGCACGATGTCGCCCGGCCGGGTCAGCGACTGCACGACGATCTTGTTGGCCGTCGAGGTGCCGTTGGTGACGAAATACGTGTGGTTGGAATTCCACGTGTGCGCGGCCTTGTCCATCGCCTTCTTGATGTTGCCGTGCGGGTCGAGCAGCGAGTCGAGGCCGCCGGAGGTGGTCGAGGTCTCGGCCATGAAGATGTTGCGGCCGTAGAATTCGCCCATGTCCTGCAAGGACTTCGAGTTGAAGATGCTGGCACCGCGCGCGACCGGCAGCGCGTGGAACTGCCCCACCGGCGCCGCCGCGTACGCGCGCAGCGCGTCGAAAAACGGTGTGGAGAAACGGTTCCGCAGCCCCGCGAGCACGGTGCTGTAGAGGTCGGTCACGTCGTTGAGCCGGTAGAACGTCCGGTCGTATACGTCGGGCTCGGTGTCGTCGCCGGCCGCGATCGACTCGTCGGTGAGCAGGTACAGATCGATGTGGGGCCGCAGCTCGCGGATCCATTCGCCGCACTCCACCCAGTCGTTGGCGCGGTCGGGGATGTCCACGTCCTCGTTGGCCCCGAGCAGGGTGTTCATCAGCGGCAGCCGGTCTCGGGAGCGCAGCGGCAGGTCGTCGCGGATGATCGCGGCCTGGATCTCGCCGTTCAGGGCGACGGCTGCGATGGCGTCCTCGACGCTGGGCGCCACCAGGATTTCGAACTGCACGTCGTCGGAGGGGTTGCGCAGCGCCCGCAGGCATTCGGCCAGGCAGTCGGGGGCCGTCGCGGGGGCGTCGTCGGCGAGCAGCACGGTGTAAAAGTGCTGTTTTTTGGCCTGGGCCACCAGCTCCTGGTCGGCCAGCGGCGCTGAGGTGTCGAAAAGCCCTGCGCGGTCGCCGTATTCGCTCAACAGCCGCACGGCCATGGAAACCTCTTCGGTGAGCCGCACCGTGGACAGGCTCTCCAGGTGCGCGCGGAAGGTCGCCAGGTTCGCCGCGCCGGGGTACAGCCAGTACCGCTCGTAGGCGGCGATGCGGTCCATCAACCGTTTCACCCGGGCCACGTCGTGCGTCTTGTCGTGCCCGGCCAGGTCGACCTCGGCGAGGTGGCGGCACGCGTCGTCGAGCAGGTTCCAGGTGTCGATGCGGGCGTAGGACGGGTTGGCCACCGCCGCGAGCGCGGAGACGCGGAGTCGTCGCGGCTGGGTGGTGTATCGAGTCATGATCTCACCTGTTCTTCTGAGCGACTTGTATTCTCACCCCGCCGCGCCGCCCACGTGATCGTTTCGCCTCAGGTCGATTCGGTGATCCCGTCGTCACCGTCGTCGGCGTCCACCACGCGCCGGTTGGCGCGCGTGCCGTCCACCCAGCGCAGCACCGGGAGATCCCAGCGACGGGCCGGCAGCTCGGTGACGTCGGACAGCGATCGCACCACGGCCTGCGTCAGGCCCATGATCGCCGCCATCACCGGCAGCAGGGGCTGCAGCGGCTTTGCCGCGCTGCGAACCGTGCTGATGCGGCGGGCCACGATCAGCCGTTCGACGCAGTGGTACAGCCAGGCGCCCACCGCGAGCCCGTAGATCGACAGGGCCGAGGCGACGATGGTCCACCCGAAGGCCGCGCAGACGACGGCGCCCAGCACCACGGTCGCGGCCAGCAAGCCCGCGATGACGGCGCGCAGCTCCAGCCGGGTCACCCCTGCGGTTCCTCGTTCTCCGGCGCGCGCGCCGCGCTGGACCGGACCGCCGCGGCGGCCGCCCGGATCTGCGGCGTCACCAGCATGACCTGGCCCAGCACGCCGTTGACGAAGGCCGGCGAATCGTCGGTGGACAGTTCCTTGGCCAGCTGCACGGCCTCGTCCACGGCGACCGGCTCCGGGACGTCGTCGGCGTAGAGCAGCTCCCATACCGCCACCCGCAGGATGGCGCGGTCCACGGCGGGCAGCCGGTCCAGCGTCCAGCCCTGCAGGTGCGAGCTGATCAGGTCGTCGATGTGGGCGGCGTGCTCGCCGACCCCGCGGGCCGCCGCGACCGTGTAGGGCTGCGGCTGCGCCACGTCGGGGTTTGTCTCGGCCAGCGCGGTTCGCACGTCGACGAGCTCGGCCGGGCCCAGCCCGCGGGCCTCGGCTTCGAACAGCAGGTCAACGGCGCGCTTGCGGGCCTGATGGCGTCCCCTGACGGGCCTGCTCACGCGTTGACGCGCCCCAAGTAGCTGCCGTCGCGCGTGTCCACCTTGAGCTTGTCCCCGGTGTTGATGAACAGCGGCACCTGAATCTCGGCCCCGGTCTCCACGGTGGCGGGCTTGGTGCCGGCGCTCGACCGGTCGCCCTGCAGGCCCGGCTCGGTGTGGGTGACCTCCATCTCGACCGCCACCGGCAGCTCGATGTACAGCGGCGCCCCGTTGTGGAACGCCACCTGGACCGGCAGGCCCTCGAGCAGGAACCGGGCGGCGTCGCCGACCAGCGATTCCGGCAGGGGGTGCTGCTCGTAATCCTGGCTGTCCATGAACACGAAGTCCGAGCCGTCGCGGTACAGGTAGGTGGTGTCGCGCCGGTCGACCGTGGCGGTCTCCACCTTCACGCCGGCGTTGTACGTCTTGTCGACGACCTTGCCGGAAAGCACGTTCTTGAGCTTGGTGCGCACGAAGGCGGGTCCCTTGCCGGGTTTGACGTGCTGGAACTCGACGATCTGCCAGAGCTGGCCATCGATCACCAGCACCAGTCCGTTCTTGAAATCGGCGGTGCTTGCCACGGTTCGGTGTATCTCCTAAGGGATGGACAGTCGTTCGCCGACTGTCTGCAACTTGTTCGTCAGTCTAGAGCGGCAGTCGGCCGGTGCCCCCGCGTCGGGTGGCCCATGACCGGCGGGAAGCTTGCCTTCCGCTCTCGCGTTACGGGCCGGTCTCGGCCGGCCCGGTGGGCGAAGGGGGTACCCGCTTGATCATCGTCAAGAAGGGAACGCTGAGCTTCCTCCCGCCGGAAAACGGCACCGGGACGGTGAAATACACGATGTCGACCTCGAGCCGCAGCTCCCGCAGCGGCTGGGCGTTCAGGTCCCACCGGAAGTCCCGCAGGCGCGCCAGGCCACGTTCGATTGGCTCCACCCCGTTCACGCCACCCGACTTTACCCCGGGGCGCCCGCCGGCCACAGGGCGCACGTGACCTAGCTGAGGACCGCCAACTCCTTGGGGAACCGGGTCAGCAGTTCCGGCGCGTGCCCGCGGGCCGCCGCCTCCTCGTGGGGCACGACCAGGGTGTCCTCGATGCGCACGCCGCCGCGGCCCGGCAGGTAGACGCCGGGCTCGACGGTCACCACCGAACCCGCCAACAGGGTGCCGGTGGACGTGGCGCCGATTCCCGGTGCCTCGTGGATCTGCAGCCCCACGCCGTGACCCAGGCCGTGGCCGAACTGCTCGCCGTAGCCCGCGTCGACGATCAGCTGACGCGCCGCGCCGTCGACGTCGCGCAGACTCGCGCCCGGCCGCAGCGCCTCGCGGCCGGCCCGCTGGGCATCGGCGACCAGCTGGTAGATCTCCAGCTGCCAGTCGGCGGCCTTGCCGAGCACGAACGTGCGGGTCATATCGGAGTGATAGCCGGCCACCAGCGCGCCGAAATCGATCTTGACGAAGTCACCGGTGGCCAGCACCGCATCGGTGGGGCGGTGATGCGGGATCGCCGAATTCGGCCCGGCGGCCACAATGGTCTCGAACGAGATCGCGTCGGCGCCGTGGTCGAGCATCAGCGCCTCCAGGTCCCGGCTCACCTCGCGTTCGGTTCGGCCCGGCCGCAGGCCGCCGCGCTCGATCAGATCGGCGAGCGCGGCGTCGGCCGCCTCACAGGCCAGCCGCAGCAGCGCCACCTCGCCGTCGTCCTTGATCTCCCGCAGCGCCTCGACGGTCCCGGCGGCGCGCATCAGCTCGGTGGCCGCGCTGCGCTCGCCGAGTTCGCTGGTCAGGGCGTCGAAGGCGTCGACGGTCACCACGTTGCTCTCGAAGCCCAGCTTCGAAACCCCGTCCGCGGCGGCGCGGCCGACCAGATAGCGCCCGAGGGCACGTTCGATGGCGATCTCGAGCCCCCGCGCCTGTTCGGCGGCCTGGGTGCGGTACCGGCCGTCGGTGGCCAGCACGGGGCCGCGATCGTCGGCGAAAACCAGCAACGCGCCGTTCGATCCGGTGAACCCCGACAGGTAGCGCACGTTGTTCAGGTCGCTGACCAGCATCGCGTCCAGTCCACTGGCACCCAGTTGCGCTTTCAGGTTGTCCCGACGCTGAGAATGTGTCACGACCCTTGACGGTACTCGCTACGCTGATTGCCCATGAGGTCCTGGATGCTGCGCGGATTGGTCTACGCCGCGGCGATGGTTGTCGTTCGCTTGGTTCAAGGCGCGTTGATCAACGCGTGGCAGACCCAGGCCGGGCTGTTCAGCGTGGTGCTGCTCCTGCTGTTCGTCATCGGCGTGGCCGTATGGGGGGTGGTCGACGGCCGGGCCGACGCCATCGCGAACCCCGACCCGGACCGGCGGCGCGACCTGGCGATGACGTGGCTGCTGGCCGGCCTGGTGGCCGGCATCCTCAGCGGGGCCGTGTCCTGGCTCATCTCGCTGGTGTACAACGGCCTCTACACGGGTGGGCTGATCAACGAGGTGACGACGTTCGCGGCGTTCACCGCCCTTTGCGTGTTCCTGCCGGGGATCATCGGCGTGACCATCGGCCGTTGGCGGGTGGACCGCAATCCCCCGCCCCGGCAGAAGGGAGCGGACGAGGAGCGCGCCGACACCGACGTGTTCTCCGCGGTGCGCGGTGACGACGCGCCGACCGGTGAGATTCCCACCGCGGGCGCCCAGCACGAGGAGCGGACCGCTTCGGTCGCCACGGCCGAGCGTGACGAGCCGACCGAGACGATCCACACCGCGGCCGACCACGAGCCGAAGACCGAGGTGATCCGCACCGACGGCGGTGACGACGCCACGAAGCCGGGCAAGGAACCCAAGAAGGACTAGGCCTTGGCGGCGTCCGCCAGGTAGCGCAGGGCGAGCAGGTAGCCCTGAATTCCCAGCCCGACGATCACCCCGGTCGCGACGGGGCTGAGGTACGAGTGGCGCCGAAACTCCTCGCGGGCATGCACATTGGAGATGTGCACCTCGATCAGGGGCGCTCGCAGCTCCGCGCACGCGTCGCGCAGGGCCACCGATGTGTGGGTGAGGCCGCCGGCGTTGAGGATCACCGGTTCGCCGGCATCGGCGGCCGCATGGATCCAGTCCAGCAGCTGCCCTTCGCTATCACTTTGGCGCACAACGGCTTTCAACCCGAGAGCGGTGGCCTCCCGCTCGATGAGCGCGGTCAGTTCGTCGTGCGTGGTGTCGCCGTAGACGTCGGGCTCGCGGCGGCCCAGCCGGCCCAGGTTCGGGCCGTTGATGACGTTGACGGTGGTGGTCATCGGGCCCCTTCTTCCTCCGACAGCCCCGCGTACGCGGCCGCCAGCAGCGACGGGTCGGGCCCGGCCAGCCGCCCCGGCTTCGCCAGCCCGTCGAGGACCACGAACCTGAGCACACCGGCCCGCGACTTCTTGTCCTGGGCCATGTATTCCAGCAGCTGCGGCAGCGCGTCGGCGTCGTAGGCGACCGGCAGGCCCAGCGCCGAAAGGACGGTGCGGTGGCGTTGCGCGGTGGCGTCGTCGAGGCGCCCGGCGAGGCGGGCCAGCTCCGCGGCGAAGACCAGGCCCACGGACACCGCGGCGCCGTGGCGCCACTCGTAGCGTTCCCTGCGTTCGATCGCATGCGCCAAGGTGTGGCCGTAGTTGAGGATTTCGCGCAGCTCCGACTCTTTCTCGTCGGCGGCGACCACCTTCGCCTTGACGGCGATCGAGCGCCGGACCAGTTCCGGCAGCACGTCACCGGTCGGGTCCACGGCGCCTTGCGGGTCGACCTCGATGAGGTCGAGGATCACCGGGTCGGCGATGAACCCGGCCTTGACGACCTCGGCCATCCCGGCGACGAGTTCGTTGTGCGGCAACGTTTCCAGGGTCGCCAGGTCGACCAGCACCGCCAGCGGCTGGTGAAACGCGCCCACCAGGTTCTTGCCCGCGTCGGTGTTGATGCCGGTCTTGCCGCCGACGGCCGCGTCGACCATGCCCAGCAGCGTGGTGGGAATGTGGACCACGTCGACGCCGCGCAGCCAGGTGGCGGCCGCGAACCCGGCGACGTCGGTGGCGGCGCCGCCGCCCAGGCTCACCACCGCGTCTTTGCGGTCAATGCCGATGCGGCCGAACACTTCCCAGAGGAATCCGACGACCGGTAGGTCCTTGCCGGCCTCGGCGTCCGGGATTTCGATGCGATGGGCGTCAACGCCCTTGTCCGCCAAGCGGCTTCGGATCGCTTCCGCGGTGTGCGCCAGCACCGGTTGGTGTACGACCGCCACCCGGTGCCGGTCGCAGAGCAGTTCGACGAGCCGGTCGCCCAGGTCGGTGCCGATGACCACCGGGTAGGGCGGTTCGACGGCCACCTCGACGGTGACGGGCGCGGTCATGTGGTGGCCTCCGCGTGAGCGTTCTCCGGCGTCTGCAGCCGGGACACGATGTAGCGCACCACCGCCCCGGGGTTGCGGCGGTTGGTGTCGACGCGGATCGTCGAGACGCGGCGGTACAGCGGGGCCCGTTTGGCCATCAGCGCTTTGAACTTCTCGGCGCGGTCGGGGCCGGCGAGCAGCGGGCGCACTGCGCCGCCGCCGGTGCGCCGCACGCCTTCGCCGGCGCTGATCTCCAGGTAGATGACCGTGTGGCCGGCGAGCGCCTCGCAGACCCCCGGGCTGGTGACCGCGCCGCCGCCGAGCGACACCACGCCGTCATGGTCGGCCAACGCGGCACGCACCGCGTCCTCCTCGATGCGGCGGAACTCCTGCTCGCCGTCCGTGGCGAAGATGTCGGCGATGCTGCGCCCGGTCCGCTGCTCGATCGCCGCGTCGGTGTCGAGGA
>NZ_LZJJ01000157.1:0-12562 GCF_001667625.1 Mycobacterium sp. E1715 | reverse complement strand
GCGCTTGCTGCACAAGGTATTCCGATTCGGGGTCGGCGAACGCGGTGGCCTCGTCGAGGATCAGGACCGGGGTGTCCGCCAGGATTGCCCGCGCGATCGTCAACCGCTGCCGTTCCCCGCCCGACAACCCCGTTCCCGCGCCGAGCACCGTGTCGTAGCGGTCCGGCAATCGCATGATGCGGTCGTGGATCTGGGCCTGGCGCGCCGCCTCCTGAATCTGCGCCGCGGCGGCATCCGGGACGGCCAGCGTGATGTTCTCGGCGACGGTGCCGTGCACCAGCTGCGTCTCCTGCAGGACGAAGCCGACCTTCGCGTAGAGCTCATCGGCGGTCATCGACCGGATGTCTTGCCCCCCAACGCGTATCGCGCCCTCTTCGACGTCGTGGAACCGGGCCAGCAGGGCGGCCAGCGTGGACTTGCCGGACCCGGACGGGCCGACGAGGGCGGTGACGGTGCCGGGCCGCAGCGTCAGCGACACGTCGCGGATCACCGGGACGCCCGGGCGATAGCCGAAGCTGACGTCGTCGAACACCACCGTCGCCGACGGATCCCCGGACCCGTCTTGCGGCCGCACGGCGAGTTCGGGCTCGTCGAGTGTGTTCTGCAGGCGCCGGGCGGCCAGCATGCCGGCGCTGATGCCGCCCACTCCGTACGCGATACCCAGCAGGCGTGCCCCGAATGTGGTGCCCAGCAACAGGAACGGCACGAGATTCACCGGATCCATCCGCCCGGTGACGGTGAGCAGGGTGCCCGTGAGCACGATGAGCCACAAGAAGGTGGAGGGCCGGGTGACCAGGTCCATCAGCGTCTTCTTGCCGGCGAGCGGCCGCTGCCAGGAGACCAGGAATTCGACGTATTCGTCCAGGCGGCGGCGGAAACTGGAGGCGGCCGCGCCGCCGAAGACGCGGATCACCGGCTGGCCCTCCAGGTAGGCGCCGGCCTCGCCGCTCATCTTCTCGGCCCAGCGCTGCGATTGCGGAATGCGCGGGCCCGACTGAATCGTGAGCGACGACGTCAACACCAGGTACACCAGCACGGGCAGGAACAGCACGAGCGCCACCCGCCAGTCGACGGCGAAGAGGTAGACCAGCACCGCCACCGGTGCGATGATCGCCGCGACCGCGTCCGGGATGGCGTGGGTGACCAGATAGTGCAGCGACAGCGTGTCGTCCTGCAGCAGCTGCTTGATCGAGCCCGATCCACGCGTGGTGAACCAGCCCAGTGGCAATCGGGATAGCTTGCGCAACAACCGCGACCGCAGGTCGGCGGCGAACCGGGCGTCGACGACGTGCAGCCACAGCGTGAGCGCCGCGCCGAGGACGGCGCCCGTTCCCAGCAGCGCAACGGCCGCGATCCCGACGTTCCAGAGTCGGGATGCGGGCGCCCCGGTGACCAGCAGGCGGGCCAGCTCGACCAGCAGGACGAACGGCGCCAGCTGCACCATGGTGATGACGGCCTGCAGCACCCCGGAAAGAATCAGCGCCGAGCGCAACGGCGCGAGCAACCGGCCGGCCCCCTGAGCGCGCCAGTGGCCGCGCGCTGCGGGGGCGGGCGTCTGCGAGGTCGGTCCTGGCGGCGAAACCTGCTCGTGTGCGGGCTCATTCACGGATGCGGGCTCGTCGCCGCGCTGGATGCCCATCGCCCGGCCGGCGCTCCAGTAGGCCTGGGCGTGAATCTCCGACTTGGGAAAACCGAAGTCGTCGCGCAGCCGCGTGCGGACGTGCTTGAGGACCGTGGCCTCGGGTGTGGCCCACGCGTACCAGTTGGACCAGTCGCGGTTATGGATCGCCGCCGCAAGGGACTTCTCGTCGCGGCGGGCCACCCAGTGCACTTTCAGACGGGGGTGCGGCGCGATCGGGATCAGGACGTCATGGTCGTCGTGTTGCTCGAGATACATCTCGATCGGCACTTCGTTGGGGACGACTCCGATGATCCCGTTCATGCCGGGGATCGACGCCGAGTCACCGATCAGCAGGTAGCCGGCCGGCTGCTCGGGTGGCACGTCGAAGCGCGACGAGCCCATCAGCGCCATGACGGCGATCGTCGCGCCGGGTTCCACGGTGCGCGCCCACTTCGACGCCGGGCCTGCGGGCTCGTGCAGCACGACGTCGACCGCGAATCGGCCGTTCGTGGCGTCGGCCTCGGAGATGGTGTAGGCGCGCTGGAACTCGGTGTTGGATCCGTCGGGGTCGGGAAACCAGAACCGCAGCCACGCGGCGGGTTCGGCATCCACGTCCTCGAACAGTGTCGGCGACGCCATCCGCACCCGCACGAAATGCGGTGCAATCTGGACGGTTTCGAGCACCGTCGCGGTGTGGTCGCGAGCGCCGAAGCTGCGCAACATCACGCCCTGGAACCCGCGTGCCATCGGCGGTCCTTTCCCGCGGCGCTGAGGCTTCGCGACGGACTTCAGGAGCGGCCGGCCGGACGGAACCTCCGCTGAATACGTTACCGCCACAAACTAAGGGTTGCCTTACCAAAGGTCAAACTCGGGCTGCCGGGGGTCGATCGGTAGCCTGGACGTGTGAGCGGTGAATCGGTTCCGCCGGTGTTGCTCTACGACGGGGTCTGCGGCGTCTGCAACTCAGCGGTGCGGACGATACTTCGGTTCGATCCCCACGGCACGCTGCGCTTCGCGCCCCTGGACAGCGATTTCGCCCAGGAGGTCTTTGCCCGGCACCCGGCCGTCAAAGACGTGGACTCGGTGGTGTTCGTCGACGAACCCGAACAGCCGGGAGAACGCGTCGCCGTCCGGTCCGCGGCCGCCCTGCGCGTGGTGGATTACCTTGGTGGTCCGTGGAAGCTGCTCGGGGCCGCCCGCATCATCCCGGCTCCCCTGCGCGACTGGCTCTACGACCGGATCGCGGACGTTCGCTATCGCATCTTCGGCAAATACGACACGTGTCCGCTGCCGCCGCCGGAGGTTCGTGCCCGCTTTCTGCAGGCCTAGTAGTCCGCGTCGAGGGCCAGGTCGGCCTCGGACTCACTCCTTTTCAGCTCGGCCAGCTTGCGGTCCTCGGCCGCGAACTCGCGATGGTGAATTGCCGATTTCTGGTGTGCACCCACGTCAGACACGCGTTGTTCGACGCTGCGGTCTTGGACCCGCGCGATTCGTTCGTGCTGCAGGGCCGATTCCTCCAAGCTGCGAGCGGCCGAGAGCCCGGCATGCGCGGCGCGTTCCCGCGCCTCCGCGGCCCGTCGTTCGGCTCGCTCGACATCTTTGGCGGTAACTGTTTCGTCGTTTCCGATGGCCATGGCGTCTCCCTGGTGTCCCGTGCATTGCACGTACCCCGCAGGGAGGGTTTAACGCCTGCCGAAGGCGAACAGATGGTGCGGGCGGAGGGACTCGAACCCCCACGCTCTTTCGAGCACCGGCACCTAAAGCCGGGGTGTCTGCCAATTCCACCACGCCCGCAGCGTGCCGATCGTACCGCTCAGTGCGGGGACCGGCGCGCCTCGACGTATTCGTCGGAGCCAAGTCGTGAGCGGTACCGTCAAGGGGTGTCCACTACGCGTCGTCGCAGGCCCGCCCTGATCGCCTTGGTGATCGTCGCGGCGTGCGGTTGCCTGGCGCTGGGCTGGTGGCAATGGACCAGGTTCCAGTCTGTCTCCGGCACGTTCCAGAACCTCGGCTATGCGCTGCAGTGGCCGCTGTTCGCCTGGTTCTGCGTGTACGCATACCGCAAATACGTGCGCTACGAAGAGATGCCGCCCGAGCCTCGGCGCGATACCGAACTCACCGAGCTACCCTCCGGCTTGCTGCCCGAACGCCCCAAGCCGATGCAACAGCCGTCCGACGATCCCGCGCTGGCGGAGTACAACGCCTACCTGGCCGAGCTTGCCAAACAAGACACCCAAAAGCAGAACAGGACCACCGCATGACCACACCGGAGACACCTGGACCTCAGGCGTCGGCATTCCCCGTGGAGAAGATCCGCAGCGCGTTGCTCGGCTACCGGGTCATGGCGTGGGCGACGGGGCTCTGGCTGATCGCACTGTGCTACGAGATCGTCTCGCACCTTGTCCTGCACCACGAGATCCGCTGGATCGAAGTGGTGCACGGTTGGGTGTACTTCATCTATGTCCTGACCGCCTTCAATCTGGCCGTCAAGGTCCGCTGGCCAATACCCAAGACGATCGGTGTCCTCCTTGCCGGCACCATCCCGCTGCTGGGGATCATCGTCGAGCAAGTCCAGACCAGGGACGTGAAGGCCCGCTTCGACTTGTAGACCTCATCCGCCACGGGAGCCGCTCGACCGCGCGACACACGATGCGGGCGGACGCCTAGGCCAACTCGCGCAGCGCCGGCACCAGCAACGCCAGCGCGCGGCCGCGATGCGAGACCGCGTCCTTCTCCTCGGGACTGAGCTCCGCCGCGGTGCGGTCGGACCCGGCCGGAAGGAAAACCGGGTCATAGCCGAAACCGCCGCCGCCCCGCGGTTCCCGCGCGATGGTCCCGGGCCACTCGCCGCGGACGACGACCTCCCCGGACGGCCCGGCCAGGGCGCAGGCGGAGACGAAGGCCGCGCCGCGCCGGTCGTCGGGCACGTCGCTCAACTGCGCCAGCAGCAGCCCGGTGTTGGCGGCGTCGTCGCCGTGGTTACCCGACCAGCGCGCCGAGAGCACGCCGGGCATCCCGTTCAACGCGGCCACCTCCAGACCGGAGTCGTCGGCCACCGCGGGTAAGCCCGTCGCGGCGAACGCATCGCGAGCCTTGGCCAACGCGTTGTCCTCAAAAGTGGCGCCCGTCTCGGGCGCCTCCGCGAAGGCGGGCACGTCGTCCAAAGACACCAACGTCAACCCCGTCAGCCCGGCCGCGTCGAGCACCCGGCGCAGTTCGGCAAGCTTTTTGCGGTTGCGGCTGGCGACCAGCAGCCGCGATGATCGCAACCGCGGCGAAGCCGGGCACCGCGGGTCAGCATCATCTGACCCGGTCAGCTGCCGAACGCCTTCGGCGGCGGAGCCCCCTCGGGGAGCTCGCCCGGGTACGGCAGGGCCAGCGCCTCGCGCTGGGCGGCGAACAGCTTGTCACAGGCAGCCAGCGCCACGTCGAGCAGCTTGTCCAACGTCGAGCGCGGGAACGTCGCCCCCTCGCCGGTCCCCTGCACCTCCACGAGGGTTCCGGTGTCGGTGGCGACGACGTTCATGTCGACCTCGGCCCGCGCGTCTTCCTCGTAGGGCAGGTCCACCCGGATCCGGCCGTCGACCACCCCGACGCTGACCGCCGCGATGGCGCACGACAGCGGCCGGGGGTCGGAGAGCTTGCCGGCCGCGGCAAGGTAGGTCACGGCGTCGGCCAGCGCGACGAAGGCGCCCGTGATGGCGGCGGTACGGGTGCCGCCGTCTGCCTGCAGCACGTCGCAGTCGACGGCGATGGTGTTCTCCCCCAACGCCGCCAGGTCGATGCAGGCCCGCAGCGAGCGCCCGACCAGCCGGCTGATCTCCTGGGTGCGCCCGGACAGGCGCCCCTTCACCGCTTCGCGGTCGGAGCGCGTGTGGGTGGCCGACGGCAGCATCGCGTACTCCGCGGTCAGCCACCCCAGACCCGACCCCTTGCGCCAGCGCGGCACCCCCTCGGTGACGCTGGCGGTGCACATGACCTTGGTGTGGCCGAATTCGATCAGCACCGACCCAGCCGGGTGGTCGGTGAATCCGCGGGTGATGACTACGGGTCGAAGCTCGTCGTCGAGGCGGCCGTCTTCTCTTCTGGTCACGACGCCAACCCTAACGCGGGGCGCTCAGACCCTTTCAGAGCGGCGGATGTCGAACGTTTCGCCGCACACCACCGCGTGGACGGGGCCGTCGAACTCGGCCTTGGCCTCGCTGATCACGTCCTCACGCGACGTCCACGGCGGGATGTGGGTGAGCAACAGCTCGCGAACGCCGGCCTGCGCCGCGGTCCTGCCCGCCTCGGTGCCCGACAGGTGCAGGGCGGGCGGCCGGTCCGGCGAGTGCGTCCAGGAGGCTTCGCAGAGGAAGACGTCGGCGTCGCGAGCCAACTCGACCAACTGGTCACACACGCCGGTGTCGCCGCTGTAGACGAACGAAGCGCCGGTGGAATCGGTGATCCTCATGCCGTAGGACTCCGTCGGGTGGGCCACCACCCGCGGCGTCACCGTGAGCGACCCGAAGGTCACCGTTTCGCCGTCGACCCAGTGCCGAACGTCGAAAATGTCTGAGCAGTCGTCGATTTCGCCGCCATACGGTGACGAGGCGGCGCCCAGTCGGGACCAGGTGTCGCCGGGGCCGTACAACAACGCCTTGCCGTCGGGGCGGGACGGGTGGTAGCGCCGCCACACGAACAGGCCGGGCAGATCGAGGCAGTGGTCGGCGTGCAGGTGCGACAGGAGCACGTGCACGGAGGCGGGATCGGCGTAGCGCTGCAGCGCGCCCAATACACCGCCGCCGAAGTCGATGACCATCGGCGGAGTGTCCGGTGCCCGGAGCAGATATCCCGACGCGGGCGAATCCGGCCCCACCACGCTGCCCGAGCAGCCGAGCACGGTTATTCGCACGGACACTACTGTGCCATGCCCGATGCGACCGTGACGAAAACATCGCCGCATTCATTTGATGAGAATCTCGTCATCCGCACATGGCGATCACGAGCGCGGCGAAGCCGGGCGAAGTGGGTCGCCATCAATCGCACATGGCGATCACGAGCGCGGCGAAGCCGGGCGAAGTGGGTCGCCAACAACCGCACATGGCGATCACGAGCGCGGCGAAGCCGGGCGAAGTGGGTCGCCAACAACCGCACATGGCGATCACGAGCGCGGCGAAGCCGGGCGAAGTGGGTCGCCATCAACCGCACATGGCGATCACGAGCGCGGCGAAGCCGGGCGAAGTGGGTCGCCATCAACCGCATTAGTCGATCCGCACGTGGTGAACGGGTTGCACACCGGTGACCGCGGGACCCAGGAACCGGGCCGCCAACTTGGTGAAGGCCTCGGGGTCGCCGGTGGCTTCGAAGACCCGGGTCGCGGGTGGCGCGTCATGCGGGCGCAGCAGGTCGCGCTCGGTGAGCACCCGCAGCACCTCCTTGGCGGTTTCCTCGGCGCTGGACACCAGCGTCACGTGCTCGCCCAGCGCCAGCTGGATCAACCCGGACAGCAGCGGGTAATGCGTGCAGCCGAGCACCAGGGTGTCGACCTGGGCGCGCTGCAACGGCTCCAGATAGCCCTCCGCCAGCCCGAGCACCTGGCGGCCACTGGTGACACCGCGCTCGACGAAGTCGACGAAGCGCGGACAGGCCACCGCGGTGATCTCGGTGTCGCGGGCGGCGGCGAACGCGTCCTGGTAGGCGTGCGAGTTGATGGTCGCCCGCGTGCCGATGACACCGATGCGACCGTTGCGCGTCGTGGCGACCGCGCGGCGCACCGCCGGCAGGATCACCTCGACGACCGGCACGTCGTAGCGCTCGCGGGCGTCCCGCAGGCACGCCGCCGACGCCGTGTTGCAGGCGATCACCAACGCCTTGACGCCGCGGCCCACCAGGTCGTCGCCGATCGCCAGCGCGTGCGCGCGGACCTCGGGAATGGTGAGCGGACCGTATGGTCCGTGGCCGGTGTCGCCGACGTAGACGATGTCCTCGTCGGGCAATTGGTCGATGATGGCCCGCGCGACGGTCAGTCCCCCGACGCCGGAATCGAAGATCCCGACGGGCGCCAACGGCGAGCTCATGTCTGGGGGCGCGGCGTCATGGCGCCGGCTTTCCTCTTCGCGCGGGCCTTGCGTTCCGGTGCGGACAACCAATACGCGGCGATGACACCGGCGATGGCGCCGCAGAGGTGACCCTGCCACGACACGCCCCCACACCTGCCCAGCACCGGCATGGCGCCCAGCAGCACGCCGCCGTACGCGAACAGCACCACCAATCCGATCGCGATGTCGGCGAACCTGCGCACGAAGATCCCGAACACGAGCAAAAAGGCCAGCCAGCCGAAGATCAGGCCGGAGGCCCCGATGTGATCGGTCGGCCCGCAGGAGCTGCCCACGTTGCCGATCAGCCAGGTGCCGAAACCACCGAGGATCCACACGATCGCCGTGGCCCAGACGAACCGGCTCAGCCCGGCCAGCGTCATCAGGAAGCCCAGCACCAGAAGCGGGATCGTGTTGGCCATCAGATGCTGCCAGTTGGCGTGCAGGACCGGGGCGAAGACGATCCCCCACAGCCCGTCGGCCTCGAGCGGCCTGATGCCGTTTTCGTCCAGGGAATGCCGAGTCAGCTGATCGATGAGCTCGATGAGGTAGAGCAGCGCGACGAAGGTCAGGATCGTGGCCCCGCCCACCATCCACGTGGGCCGCTTCGCCTGGCCCGCCGGTGCGCCGGGACGTCCCTTCGGGGTCGTCTTACCCATAGCTGCAGGTTACCGGCGCCGACGGCGCGAGTCCGTCATGGGGCGAACGCACCCGACAACACGCCCCGGTAGGTCGGTATCCCCGCCACCGAATCCGCGGCGAACACGCCGGCCAGCACCGCCCGCGCCGCGCAGTCGGCCGCCGCGGCACCCACTTCCGCGGCCAGCCGCATCTCCGGCGAAAACGAGGCGGGCGAGTCTGCCGTCGGCGGCACCTCGACCGCCCCAGTCGCCAGCGCGAAGACCGTGTCGCCGTCATACGGGGTGTGTGCCGGGCGGATGGCGCGGGCCAGTCCGTCCTGGGCGGCGACGGCGACGCGGCGACACGCGGCCGGGCTGAGCGCCGCGTCGGTCGCCACCACCCCGATGACGGTGTTGAGCGGGTTCTGCAGCGGGCTCGCCGCGGTGGGCAACTGCGCGAAGGCGTCGATCTGCTCCGCCGGCGGTGGCCGCAGCCCGAACTCCCTTACCAAGTCCGCCATCCACGGCAGGCCGGTAGCCCGGTCGGCGACGTCGCCGGCGGAGTTCACCACGACCACCGCGCCGACGGTCACCCCGCACGGCAGCGCCGTCGAGGCGGTCCCGACGCCGCCCTTGAGCACCCCGGCCCGCGCCCCGACGCCCGCGCCGACGCTCCCGACGGCCGGCGCCCCCGCAACGTCGGCGGCTTCGCAGGCCAGGTAGCCGAACTCCGGCGTCGGGCGACGGTCCCAGCCGCCGACCGGCAGATCGAATATCACCGCGCCGGGCACGATGGGCACCACACCGCCGCCCATCGTCACGCCGCGCTCGCGCTCCTCCAGCCAGCGCATGACGCCGTCGGCGGCCGCCAAACCGTAGGCACTGCCGCCGGCGAGCAAGACCGCGTCGACGTACCGGACGGTGTTGGCGGGATCGAGCAGGTCGGTCTCCCGCGTGCCGGGCGCACCGCCGCGGCAATCGACCGCGCCCACGGTCCCCGGCGGTGTCAGCACGACGGTGACGCCGGAGGCCCATCCGGCGCCCATGGTCGCGTCGGGGTCGAGTCGTTGGTGGTGCCCGACGCGGATGCCCCCGACGTCGGTGATGGCGTCCGTCCGGCCGCCATCGAGGCTCATCGGGGCCCCATGAGCACCAGAACGAGGTATTCCTGCAGGACGGTCAGCCACTGGTAGACGTCGAAGTGCACGGCCAGCGGGTGGTCGGCGGGCAGGCGCTCCGGTCCTTGCGGCCCGACCTCGAGCATGACCCCCAACGTCAGCCGGATGTCGTTGACCGCCGCGACCCAGGCGTTCGCGTCCTCCTCGCTCAGGTCGAACCGGCCGCCGCCATCGGGAACCGTATCCAACAACCGCTGCGCGGCAAGACGTTTGGCGTCGATGATCTCGGGCTCGTGCAGGCTGCGCAGCGCGGCGTTCAGGCTCTCCGCGGCGTCGGGGCCGGACGGATCAGCGTCGTCCGGATGGAAGAAATCGGGCAGCAGCCGGCGCAGGGTCGGATCCTTCGGCGGTTCGCTGTTTCCCGTCTTGATGCCGGTGATCTCCTCGAGTTCGTCTGCGGGAGTGGAGGACTCACGCTCGTCGAGCAACCCGACCATGGCCGTTGCCAGGTTCTTCAGCAGGGCGGCTTCGTGAGCCGCCAGCGCGGACCGAAAACGGGGACCGTCCGCGGTCTCGACGCGCTTCCATTTGCGCACAGGTAATCGCCGGGGCCCTCGCCGATTACCGGTCCTGCTGCAGCGTCGCCCACAACCCGGCGGCATGCAGCTTGGAGACGTCGACTTCCATGGATTCCCGGCTACCGGCCGACACCACCGCCCTGCCCTCGTTGTGTACCTGCAACATGAGCTTGGTGGCGTGCGGCTCGCTATAGCCGAACAACTTCTGGAACACATACGTCACGTAGGTCATCAGATTGACCGGGTCATCCCATACGATCGTGACCCACGGACTCGCCGTGACGTCTAACGGGGCGGACTCGCGTTGTCCTGTAGTGCCCGGCTTAGCGGGCGCTGACATTACAACCATGGCCTACACGATACCGAGGGTGACGTGAGGTTTCCGAGCCCCCGACGGCAGCCGATACCGTTATGGAATGAATGACCCGGTCGTAACTGGGCTGCTAACCGACAAGTACGAGTTGACGATGCTGGCGGCGGCGCTGCGAGACGGCACCGCCGACCGCGCGACGACCTTCGAACTGTTCGCACGCCGGCTGCCCGACGGCCGCCGTTACGGCGTGGTGTGCGGCACGGGGCGGCTGCTCGAGGCGTTGCCGCAATTCGGCTTTGGCGACGAGGCGTGCCAGTTGCTGGGCGAATTCCTCGATCCGGATACGTTGCGCTACTTGCGGGATTTCCGTTTCGGGGGTGACATCGACGGCTACGCCGAAGGCGAGCTGTACTTCCCCGGTTCGCCCGTGTTGTCGGTGACCGGCACGTTCGCCGAGTGCGTCGTGCTGGAGACACTGGCGCTGTCGATCTTCAATCACGACACGGCGGTCGCGTCGGCGGCGGCGCGGATGGTCAGCGCGGCCAGGGACCGCCCGCTGATCGATATGGGTTCACGGCGAACCCACGAGCACGCCGCGGTCGCCGCGGCGCGCGCCGCCTACATCGCCGGCTTCGCCGCGTCCTCCAACCTCGAGGCCCAGCGCCGATACGGCATCCCCGCGGAGGGCACCTCCGCGCACGCGTTCACGATGCTGCACGCGAGCGGCGAACCCGCCGAGGTGACCGAACTGGCCGCGTTCCGCGCTCAGGTCGACGCGCTGGGCGTCGGCACCACCCTGCTGGTGGACACCTATGACGTGACCGCCGGCGTGGCCAACGCCGTGGCCGCCGCCGGGGAGGCGCTCGGGGCGGTGCGCATCGACTCCGGCGAGCTGGGCGTGCTGACCCGCCAGGTCCGCGACCAGCTCGACCGGCTGGGCGCCAGCGGGACCCGGATCGTGGTCTCCGGCGACCTCGACGAGTTCTCCATCGCCGCATTGGGTGCCGAACCGGTCGACAGCTACGGCGTCGGCACGTCGCTCGTGACGGGTTCGGGCGCACCGACGGCGAACATGGTCTACAAGCTGGTCGAAGTGGACGGCATGCCGGTGCAGAAGCGCAGCAGCCACAAGGAATCCCGTGGCGGTCGCAAGGAGGCGCTGCGCCTGACCCGCTCGTCGGGCACCGTCACCGAAGAAGTGGTGTATCCCGCCGGCCGCCCGCCCTCGGTCACCGAACCGTATCGGGCGTTGACGGTCCCGCTGGTGCGCGGCGGCGACGTGGTGGCCAAACCGAATGTGGCCGCGGCGCGCGAGCTGGTAGCTTCCGGGCTGCGCAGTCTGCCGTGGGAGGGTTTGAATCTGTCGCAGGGCGAGCCCGCGATCCCGACGACGCAGATCCCCGCCGCCCGCCCGTAGCACCGAAGAGCAAAGAGGATAGCCACGTCCGAAGTGTCCGTGCCCGAGTTGCTGGCCCTCGCCGTGGCCGCGCTCGGCGGCAGTGAGCGCAGCGGCCAGCTCGAGATGGCCGACGCCGTCACGCGGGCGTTCGCCACCGGTGAGCATCTGGTCGTGCAGGCCGGCACCGGCACCGGAAAGTCGCTGGCCTACCTAGTGCCGGCGATCGTCCGTGCCATCGACGACGACTCGCCCGTCGTCGTGTCCACGGCGACCATCGCGCTGCAGCGCCAGCTCGTCGATCGCGATCTGCCCAGGCTCATCGATTCGCTCGCCGATGCGCTCCCCCGCCGCCCGCAATTCGCGCTGCTCAAGGGTCGCCGAAATTATCTGTGCCTGAACAAGATTCACAACGGCGGCGCCGAGGCCGAGGATGACACCGGCGACCGGCCGCAGGAGGAGCTCTTCGATCCCATGGCGGCCACCGCCCTGGGCCGCGACGTCCAACGCCTCACCGCCTGGGCGTCGACCACGGACTCCGGCGACCGCGACGACCTGAAACCCGGTGTGCCAGAACGATCCTGGTCCCAGGTCAGCGTTTCGGCGCGCGAATGTCTGGGCGTGGCACGCTGCCCGTTCGGCGCCGAGTGCTTCTCCGAGCGGGCGCGCGGCCGGGCCGGCGCCGCCGACATCGTGGTGACCAACCACGCGCTGCTTGCCATCGACGCCGTCGCCGAATCGGCCGTGCTGCCCGAGCACGAGTTGCTGGTGGTGGACGAGGCCCACGAGCTGGTCGACCGGGTGACCTCGGTGGCAACCGCCGAGCTGACGCCGGCCGC
>NZ_LZJJ01000156.1:0-4395 GCF_001667625.1 Mycobacterium sp. E1715 | reverse complement strand
CTCGCTGTACACCAGGGCACTGGTCGGTTTGTGCGCGATGCAACTCGGCGTCGCCGAACGCGCGTTGAAGATCGCCGCTTCCTACACCGGCGAACGCGAGCAGTTCGGCAGACCCATCGGCTCGTTCCAGGCCGTGCAGCAACGGCTGGCCGATGCATTCATCGACGTCGAGGCGATCCGGTGGACCACCTGGCACGCCGCGTGGCTGATCGCCGAGGGTCGGCCCGCGACGCGCGAGGCCGCCATCGCCAAGTTCTGGGCGGCTGAAGCCGGAGCGCGGGTCGTGGCGTCGGCCCAGCAGGTCCACGGCGGCATTGGCATCGACGTCACTTACCCGCTCCACCGATATTTCCTGTGGGGCAAGCAGATCGAGCTCTCCCTGGGCGCGGCCCCCCTCCAGCTCGCCCGCCTGGGCGCGACCTACCCGGAAGGAAGCAGATGACCTCCACCGCCGATCGCACCACCACGCTGGCGTGGGACTCGATCAATGTGGGTGACGAAGTCGCCCCGCTGGATGTTCCGGTGACCACCACGCTGATCGTCGCCGGGGCCATCGCATCCCGTGATTACATGCCGGTTCACCACGACCGCGATTTCGCGAACTCCCAAGGATCGAAAGACATCTTCTTGAACATCCTCACGACCAATGGTCTCTGCGTGAAATTCCTGCACGACTGGGCGGGCCCGGAGGCGATGATCAGGAAACTGTCCATCCGCCTCGGCGTACCCGCATACCCGAATGATCCGCTCCGGTTCACTGGTTCGGTCACGGACAAGTCCCAGACCGACCGCGAAGGACTTGTCGAGGTCACCTTCAAAGGCACCAACAGCCTCGGTGACCACGTCTCCGGGACCGCGGTGCTCAGCCTGCTCCACGGTGTGGACTTATGAGCGACGGTATCGGCGGTAAAGCCGCGCTGGCCGGTATCGGACAGACCGAGTTTTCCAAGGAATCGGGCCGCACCGAGATGCAACTGGCGTGCGAGGCGGTGCTCGCCGCGATCCGCGACGCCGGGCTGACGCCCGCGGACATCGACGGCATGGTCACCTTCAGCGTGGACGACAACGAGGAGATCGAGGTCGCCCGCAACGTCGGCATCCGGGAACTGACGTTCTTCACCCGGGTTCCGCACGGCGGTGGCGCGGCGGCCGGCACCGTCATGCAGGCCGCCATGGCGGTCGCGACCGGAGCGGCAAAAGCGGTGGTGTGCTACCGAGCCTTCAACGAGCGCTCCGGCTTCCGCTTCGGCGGCGCCGGCCGCCAGCCGGGCGTGACACCGCTGTGGATGGCGCCCTACGCGCCGTTCGGCTTCATGACGCCGGCCGCCTGGGTGGCCTTGCACGCCCACCGTTACATGACGACGTACGGCGTCACCAACGCGGACTTCGGCAAGATCTCCGTCATCGACCGCAAGCACGCCGCGAGGAATCCCGATGCGTGGTTCTACGGGAAGCCCATCACCCTCGAGCAACACCAGCAATCACGATGGATCATCGAGCCGGTGTTGCGACTGCTCGACTGCTGTCAGGAAAGCGACGGCGGCGTTGCCATGGTGGTGACCAGCGTCGAGAGAGCACGAGACTTGGCCAAGCCGCCCGCCGTCATCACGGCCGCCGCCCAGGGCGCCGCCCATGACGGCGAGGTGATGACGAGTTACTACCGCGAGGACATCACCGGGCTGCCGGAGATGGGCGTCGTCGGCGACAAACTGTGGCGGGATTCCGGCCTTAAACCGCAAGATATTTCGACGGCGTTCCTCTACGACCACTTCACGCCCTTCGTCTTCACCCAACTCGAGGAACTCGGCTTCTGCGGCCGCGGCGAGGCCAAGGACTTCGTCTCGGTCGACGAGCTGTCACTCGGCGGCCGCATGCCGATCAACACCAACGGCGGCCTGCTGGGCGAGGCATACATCCACGGCATGAACGGCATCACCGAGGGCGTCCGTCAGGTGCGCGGCACGTCGCACAATCAGGTGGACAACGTCGAACACGTGCTGGTCACGTCGGGCACCGGCGTTCCCACCAGTGGCTTGATTCTCGCCCCCGATCACTGAGCACGCAGGCGAGGAAAGCCGATGACGCAGGCTACCGCGGTCGACACCCGAGCGGCGCTCATTTCGGCCGCGTTCGCCTGCTTCCGAACGCGCGGCTTGCGCAAGACGACGATCGTCGACATCGCACGCGCCGCCGACGTGTCCAGAAGCACGTTCTACGAATACTTCCGGGACAAGGAGACGATTGTCGAGGCTTGCGCGGAGGAGGCGTCACAAAGCTTCTATCGCAAGCTGGCAAAGGCGATTGACCGCGACGGCGGCAGCACCCTGGAGGAAAAGCTGGTCCGCGCAGCGGTTTTCGTTACCCAAGCCCGCCGGGTGGTGGAGCACGAGTCATATTTCGACGAAGAACAGGTCAACTTGATGTTGACCAAGAACGCGTCGACCCTAGTGCGGGAAGGCGGTGAATTTCTCGCGCCATACATCTCCGCGGCGAGGCTGACCGGTGAGGTGCGCAACGACCTCGACGTTCGATCGGCGTCGGAGTGGTTTGCACGAATCCTGTTGTCTTTGTTCACAACCCCGTCACCCTATCTCGACGTGGATGACGACGCGGTGGCCGACTTCGTCCGAGCGTATGTCGTGCGGGGATTCGGCCATGAGCGAGGCAAACGAAGCAGCGCGTGGCTCCCGAGACCGCAAAGCTGACGGCAGGTCGATGTGCACCTAGGACTCCGCCTTGGCGCGTGCGCCGTCGAGAGACGGCACTGCGTGGCCTCCCATTCGGTCGATCTCGCGCAACAGAGGTTTCGCGGCAGCATGGATTTCGCTCATCGTCATGGCGCGTAGTGGGTGGAACCCAAGGATGAGTCGCACATGTCCCCTATCGTCAAGGACGGGCGCCGAGATGGTGGCAACCCGGAGCGCATCGCGTGCGCCGTCGCCGGATAGCAGGTTCGCCGATATGAATTCGATGCGCAATTGGTCGACGACGGAGCGCAAGTTGTGGGGCACTGTCTCGGTAGACAGCGTCTCGATCGCATGAGCCGCCTGCGCCAGCGCGGGAGTCATCCAATCGACGTCATAACCGCGGTCGCGCGTCTGAGCCAAAACTGCGCGAAGGCGCTCCGCCAGCGACGTGTCTCCGGCCGCGCCGCGCTGAATCCACGATTCCTGTTGGGTTGGGATATCCCATGCGGCGCAGGCGATCCCAAACGGCGGTGCATAGGGGATCCGCTCGAGGGAAGCGACCGGTGCGTTAGACCCGTCGGGACTTTCGAACGCGGTAATCACGAGTTCGTCTCCACTGCGCTCGACCACCGAGGCCGGCGCACCGGTTGCCTCAGTGAGACGGTGGATGGCTTCGCGAGCGACAGCCAGAAGTGGGCGCGCTGCTTCGAACCTCTCCGCGATGAGGGCAATAGTGGGACCAAGATCAAACTTCTTGGAAATGGGATCACGCGTCGCCCAACCGCGGTCACACAACGTCTTGAGTATGGAGTGCGCCGTGGCCTGAGAAAGGCCAAGTTCGCGAGCGACGTCGGAGAAGCGGTGCCCGCCATCCTCCGGCCTGCTGAGAAACTCAACGACATCGAGGACACGCTCGGCCGGTGCTGACGTGACTCCGCGCATCTTGACTCCTCTCGCGCCGCATTCTACGGTCGACTCAGTATTTAGATGAATTATTCTCTAATAGTAGAGAATACCGCATGAGGATGTGAGTGCCGGTGCGTGCCGTAGTGCTGCGAGGCGGGGAGCTTACGGTCCGCGAGACTGCCGATCCCGTTCCCGGGCAGGGCGATTTGCTGCTCAAGACCCTCAGCACCGCGATCTGTGCGTCCGACGTGCACTACATGGACCATCCGGAATTGGCGATCGACGATCCGACGGGTCGGTCGCTCTACGACCCCGACCGCGACGTTGTCCTGGGGCACGAGTTCGTGGGTGAAGTGATCGGCCACGGCCCTGGATGCGGCGAGGCCTTCCCGATCGGGGCCAGGGTGACGTCGATGCCGATCCGGTTGGTCGACGGCGGCGCTGGCGGTCTACGCATTATCGGACAGCACCCCGAGGCGCAGGGCAGTTTCGGAGAGTTGCTTGTGGTACCCGAGGCGACCGCAAGGGTGATAGAGGGCTCGGTGTCCAGCGATGCGGTCGCCGTGGTCGACGCCTTCGCGGTCGGCGAGTTTTATGTCCGCGCCTCGAATCTGCAGCCCGGCGAGATCCCGATCGTCGTCGGCGCGGGCGCCATCGGGCTGTCGGCGGTCGCTGCGCTCAGCGCGCGGGGGGTTGATCCGATCATCGTGTCCGACTTCAGCGCCGACCGCCGCGAACTGGCCCAGTCCGGGTTCGGCGCGCATGTTCTGGTCGATCCGGCCCAGCGGTCGGTGTTCGACGC
>NZ_LZJJ01000155.1:0-1744 GCF_001667625.1 Mycobacterium sp. E1715 | reverse complement strand
ACACCATCGAGTGGTATCCGGCCGGCCACGGGTTCGCGGTCCCGGACAACGCGCCGTACGACCCCGTCGCCGCCGAACGGCACTGGCAGGCCATGACCGAGGTCTTCGGTTCCGCGCTACCGCGCTAACCCGTCGAGCAGCAACGACGCCGCCGCCATCGCCCCGTCGGTACGGATCTTGGTGGCCACGACGCCCGCCCGCGCACCGGTCTCCGGCGCCAAGACGGTCTTCAGGGCGACCGTCAGCGACCGGGCGGTGGGGGCCGGGCCGCCGTGCGCGATGCCGATGCCCAGCTCCGCCACCCGGCCGGCCCAGTACGGCTGGTCGGCCCCCTGCGGCACCAACACCTGCGGCGCGCCGGCCAGCGCGGCGGTGGTCGTGGTGCCCGCACCGCCGTGGTGCACGACGGCCGCGACCCGGGCGAAGAGCGCCCGGTGGTTGAGCTCACCGACGGCCAGGCAATCGTCCCGGTCGTCTATCGGGGTCAGGCCGGACCAGCCGCGGTAGAGAATCGCCCGGTGGCCCAGGGCGCGGACGGCCTCGACGACCGCGCGGGACAGGTAGCTCGCGGCGCGCATGGGCATGCTGCCGAAGCCGACGTACACCGGCGGCGGCCCGTCGTCCAGGAACGCCGCCACGTCCGCAGGCAACGGGCGTTCATCGCAGAGCAGCCACGCCCCCGTCTGGACCACGTCCAGCCCGCTGCCCTCCGGCCACGGGCCCAGGGTCGGATCCGCCGCCAGCCACGGCCGGTCGGTCAGTGCGTGGTCGCGGATGTCATCCACCGGCGGCAGGCCCAGCGACGCGCGGTGGTTGTTGAGCGTCGCCCCGAACAGCGTGTGCATGTGCTGCGCGTCCATCTGCCACAACACCCGGTTGTCGATCGCGCCCGGCGGGATCTGGCCTGCGTACGTCGGGGGCATGTGGTGCGGTGACGGCAGGATCGTCGGCTGGTAGCTCACGTAGACGTAAGGGATGCCCAGGCGCTCGGCCACCGACCGCGCTCCCGCTGCCACCGGTGGAAAGCCGGTTGCGACGAGGAGGTCACAGCCGTCGGCCGCGTCGGCAACCGTGTCGAATTGCGCGGCGACGAGCCCGTCCAGGTGCCGGCGTAGGTCGTCCTCCGACGGCGTGAGCCCGGCCGCCCTGGCGCGCCATGAATCGCCGAATGGACTCAGCTCCAAGCCGATTCCGGCCAGCAGGTCCGCGAATTCCTGGTCCGGCGGCGCGCATACCCGAACTTCCGCGCCGTTCGCTCGCAACTGAACCCCGAGTGCCGCCAACGGTTCGACCGCCCCGCGCGAATCGTGAGTTGACAGCAACACCCGCATTCCGATGTTTTCACCTCCGCACGGCGCGGCCGGCCACGTCGTCGGGCCACCGCGGACCGACACTGTCTCACAAAACGGCGGCCCGCCGTGCGCGCCCATCTTCCAACGAGAAGCGCGCCCTCCCACGAATACAGCGGCGGGAAAACGCATTACACGCTCCCCGACGGGCCGCGGGGAAAAAATCAATCCGAGCCCAACTATTTCGGCGGCAGGTCCACCAACTCGCCCAGCCGGGCGCGGTGGCGGTAGGCGGTGCCGAAGATCAACTGATCGCTCTTGGCCCGCTTGAGGTAAAGGTGCGCGGGATACTCCCACGTCATGCCGATGCCGCCGTGCAGCTGGACGCATTCCTCGGTGGCGTGCACGGCGACGCCGCTGCAATACGCCTGGGCAAGCGCCGCGGCGACGGCGGC
>NZ_LZJJ01000154.1:0-38456 GCF_001667625.1 Mycobacterium sp. E1715 | reverse complement strand
TGCTCGGCGAAACCGGCAGCGCTCGGTTTGTCAGTACAGCGCCCGCACGGTATCGATGGTGTCGGCCTCGGACGGGCTCTTGTCGTCGCGGTAACGCAGCACACGAGCGAACCGCAGCGCCACACCGCCGGGGTAGCGCGAGGATTTCTGGACCCCGTCCGAGGCCGACACCATCGATACCGTGCGGGCGCTGTACTGACAAACCGAGCGCTGCCGGTTTCGCGCGCGTAGGGTTTCGGCCGTGGCAGTGAAAGTGCACGACAAAGACGTCCGCTACATCCACACCGACGAACAACTGCCGCCCGTCGCGATCGTCGACCGCTCCCCCATCACCCTGCGGCACAAGGTCATGTTCGCGGTCATCGCCGTCGTCGGTGCCGTCGCGTGGGCGATCATCGCGTTCGCGCGCGGCGAGACGGTGAACGCGGTCTGGTTCGTGGTCGCGGCGATCTGCACCTACATCATCGGTTACCGGTTCTACGCCCGGCTGATCGAGATGAAGATCGTTCGCCCGCGCGACGACCACGCCACCCCGGCCGAGGTGCTAGACGACGGCACCGACTACGTGCCCACCGACCGGCGGGTGCTGTTCGGGCACCATTTCGCCGCCATCGCCGGGGCCGGCCCCCTCGTCGGTCCGGTGCTGGCGACACAGATGGGCTACCTGCCCGGCACCATCTGGATCATCCTCGGCGCGGTGCTCGGCGGCTGCGTGCAGGACTACCTGGTGCTGTGGATCTCCACCCGGCGGCGGGGCCGTTCCCTGGGCCAGATGGCCCGCGACGAACTGGGCGCGGTCGGTGGTGCGGCCGCGCTGGCCGGGGTGCTGGTGATCATGGTGATCCTGATCGCGGTGCTGGCCCTGATCGTGGTCAAGGCCCTGGCCGAAAGCCCGTGGGGCGTGTTCTCCATCGCCATGACCATCCCCATTGCGCTGTTCATGGGAATCTACCTGCGCTTCCTGCGGCCCGGGCGGGTGACGGAGGTGTCGGTGATCGGCTTCGCGCTGCTGCTCGCGGCGGTGGGATCCGGCAATTGGGTTGCCGAAACCCGTTGGGGTGCATCGTTGTTCACGCTCTCGCCGGTCACGTTGTGCTGGTGCCTCATCGGCTACGGCTTCGCCGCTTCGGTGCTGCCGGTGTGGTTGCTGCTGGCACCGCGCGACTACCTGTCCACCTTCATGAAGGTCGGCGCCATCGCCCTGCTCGCGGTCGGCATCTTCATCGCGCGGCCGGTCATGCAGGCACCCGCGATCTCGCAGTTCGCCACCAAGGGCAACGGTCCGGTGTTCGCCGGCTCGCTGTTCCCGTTCCTGTTCATCACGATCGCGTGCGGCGCGCTGTCGGGATTCCATTCGCTGATCTCCTCCGGGACAACCCCGAAGCTGCTGGAGAAGGAAGGCCAGATGCGGCTGATCGGCTACGGCGGCATGATCACCGAGTCGTTCGTCGCCGTGATGGCGCTGATCACCGCGTCGATCATCAACCAGCACCTGTACTTCACGATCAACGCGCCTGCCGCGCAGACCGGCGCCACCGCCGCCCGCGCCGCGGATTACGTCAACTCACTCGGGCTGGCCGGCGCCCCGGCGACGGCCGACCAGATCAGCCAGGCCGCCGCCGGCGTCGGCGAGAAGTCCATCGTGTCGCGCACCGGCGGGGCACCCACGCTCGCCTGGGGCATGTCCGAGGTGCTGCAGCGCGTGTTCGGCGGCGCCGGACTCAAATCCTTTTGGTACCACTTCGCGATCATGTTCGAGGCGCTGTTCATCCTGACCACCCTCGACGCGGGCACCCGGGTCAACCGATTCATGCTCTCCGACACGCTCGGCAACATCGGTGGCCCGATGGCCAGGCTGCGCAACCCCAGCTGGCGACCCGGCGTGTGGATCTGCAGCCTGGCGGTGGTCGCCGCCTGGGGCAGCACACTGCTGATGGGCGTGACCGATCCGCTGGGCGGCATCAACACCCTCTTCCCGCTGTTCGGCATCGCCAACCAGTTGCTGGCCGGCATCGCGCTGACCGTCATCACCGTCGTCGTCATCAAGAAGGGGCTGCTGCGGTGGGCCTGGATCCCCGGGTTGCCCCTGCTGTGGGATCTGGCCGTCACGCTGACCGCGTCGTGGCAGAAGATCTTCTCCGGAGATCCCGCCGTGGGCTACTGGACTCAGCACGGCCAGTTCGTGGCGGCCAAGCGCGCCGGCAAGACCGCCTTCGGTGCGGCCAAGAATCCCCATCAAATCGACGAGGTCATCAGGAACACCTTCATCCAGGGCACCCTGTCCATCGTCTTCGCGCTGGTGGTCCTCATCGTCTTCGCCGCCGGAGTTGTGGTCGCCGCCAGGGCAATTCGTGGCGGCGGCAGGCCGCTGACCGAGGAGGATCCGGTGCCCTCGAAGCGGTTCGCGCCGTCCGGCCTGGTTCCCACCGCCGCTGAGCGCGCGTTGCAACGACGATGGGACGCGCCGGGCAAAAAGGTCGTGTCGAACTCCCCCGCGCGGTCCTAAACTTGCGCGATGAGAGTCGGCATCGACTTTGGCACCACCCACACCGTCGTCGCGGCCGTCGACCGAGGCAACTATCCCGTCATCTCGTTTGACGGCCTCGACGCCTGGCCGTCGATCGTCGCGGCCAACGCGGCCGGGGAGCTGCGCTTCGGCGCGGACGCGGCCGCGGTCCGGCACGACGCGGGATGGTCGGTACTGCGGTCGTTCAAACGCCTGCTCAACGAGGCCGGACCGCAGACAGAGGTGAGCCTGGCCGGCCGCACCCACCGCCTGGCCGACTTGCTCACCGGATTTCTGGCCCAGCTGAGGAGCGACCTCGTGCGTCGCTCCAACGCCAGCCTCACCGCGGGGGAAACCATCGAGGCCGCGATCAGCGTGCCGGCCAACGCCTCGAGCGCCCAACGCCTGTTGACACTGGACGCGTTCGTGGCGGCGGGCTTCCACGTCGCCGCGCTGCTCAACGAGCCGTCGGCCGCCAGCCTCGAATACGCGCACCGCTACCGGTCCACGATCACCGCCAAGCGGGAGTACGTCCTCATCTACGACCTCGGCGGGGGCACCTTCGACGCCTCGTTGCTCAAGATGACCGGGCACGCGAACGAGGTCGTCATCAGTGAGGGCATCCAGCGCCTCGGCGGCGACGACTTCGACGACGCGATCGTCGAGCTCGTCCTGGACCGCTCGCAACTGTCCGGGGTGGACGCGGCGGCCCGCGACCTGCTGCGGGAGGAGTGCGCCGCCCGCAAGGAGGCCGTGGGTCCACAGACGCGCCGCTTCCTGGTCGACCTCACCGGGGTCGGCGGGGCGGACCGGCCCCCGTTCTCCTGCCCCGTTGACGACGTCTATTCGGTGTGCGCACCGCTGGTCGACAAGACGATGGCGTTGCTCGACCGCGTGCTGCACAATCCGGCCGGCGCCGGCCGGGACGTGACGTGGTCGGAGGTCGCCGGCATCTACGTCGTCGGCGGCGCAGGCAGCTTCCCGCTGGTCTCCCGGATGCTGCGCACCACCTTCGGCGACAAGCGGGTCAAACGCTCGCCGCACCCCTTCGCGGCCACGGCGATCGGCCTGGCGGTCTTCCTCGACAAGGAGTCCGATTTCGCGCTGTCCGAACGCTTCTCGCGCAACTTCGGGGTCTTTCGCGAGGCCGAGGCCGGCGCGGGCGTGGTCTTCGACCCGATCGTGTGCAAGGACGTCTCCCTGCCGGCCGACGGGCACACCCCGCTGGTGGTGAAGCGGTCCTATCGTGCGGCCCACAACATCGGCCACTTCCGGTTCGTGGAATGCAGCCGCCTGGTCAACGGCCGGCCCGACGGCGACGTGACGCCCTACGACCCGGTGCTCTTCCCCTTCGACCCGGCGCTGCATGATCGCGACGACCTCGGGCATCAGCCGGTGGGCCGGTGGCGGGACGGGCCCGACGTCGAGGAGCGCTACGTCATCGCCCCCAGCGGCGCGGTGGAAGTCACCCTGACCACGCAGCCGGCCGGGTTCAAGCGCACCTTCCGCCTGGAGCGCCGCGCCGCCGCGAGCGCGTGACGCGCCGATGGAACTTTATGACGTCATGAGAACGACGTTCGCGGCGCGGGAATTCACCGGCGACCCGGTGCCCGACGGCGTGCTGGCGCGCATTTTCGACAACGCCCGGTTCGCCCCGAGCGGCGGCAACCGGCAGGGCGCCCACATCACCGTCGTGCGCGACCCCGACGCCCGGCGCCGGCTGGCCGAGCTGGGCAAGGCCGCCGCCCGCCGCTACTTCGCCCAGCTGCAGGCGGGCGAAAACCCATGGAATTCAATCCATCCCAGCCGTGTGCCGCAGGACATCATCGACAGCACGGAAATCCCCGACACGTTCGTCGCACCGATCGTGAACGCGCCTGTCGTGCTTGTGTTTTCGGTCGATTTGACGGTGGTGGCGGCCGTGGATCAGGATCTGGGCCGCGTCGGCCTGGCCGGCGGCGCCTCCGTATATCCACTGGTGTGGAACGTCCTGCTGGCCGCCCGCAACGAGGGTTACGGCGGGACGATCACGACGATGGCCGTCGCCGCCGAGGAGGGAGTCCGCGAACTGCTGGGCATCCCTGATCGGCACGCGGTCGTCGCGGTGGTGCCGCTCGGCAAACCCATCCGGCAGCTGAGGAAGTTGCGCCGCCGGGCGGTCGCGGAGCTCGTCACCCGTGACCGCTTCGACGGTCCGGCATTCGACGGCTAGGGGGCCTGTCGCGGGACGGTGTCGTGCTCAGCCGATGACATCGGCATAGATGTCCAGGAGCCGGAACCTCGTCGCATCGAGATACTGTCCGAGGACCGCGATCACGCGCTTCTGCAGCTCGTACCCCAGTTCGTGGTCCTCTTCGCACTTGCCGCGCAGGCAGTTGCCGTCGAACCCGATGGCGCGCGTCGACTCGACGGCGCGCGCGTCGAACCGCGAGTTGTATGGCGGCACCAGCCACGACCAGCCAAGGATGTCTCCAGCTTGCAGCGTCTGCACCGTCAAGCCGCCCCGGCCCGGAACGGGGGTTTCGAGCGCGATCCGGCCGGCGCGGATCAGGTAGAAGTGATCGGCCGGGTAGCCCTCGCGGAAGATCAACTCACCTGCGGCGAAGCGCAGGTTCGCCGCGCACCCGACCGCCAACTGCAGATAGCGCGGGTCCATCCCGCCGAAGAACGGGTGGCGGGACAGAACGCCTTCTAGCGTCCTCACTGCCAATTTCCTTCACCGGTACCGATCGATTACTCAAGACGGACGATAGTTGATTGTGACGGCCCCGTCCCGCGATCGACGAGAAGAAATTGCCTGCCGAAAGCCACCGCCGCCGGGCGGGCCACCCTCGTACGATGCCTTCGTGACCGCCGCGGCTTCCCCGCGAGGCAAGTTAGCCGACGCGAGCGACCGGCCGTATCGACGGCGGCGCGACGAGTGACCTGACGCCAACCACTGCCGTAGTCTGACAACGCGTTTCACGCCTAGATGTTGGGTTTCGGCGAGAAGGAGCCATCCCGCATGTCCACCTGGTTGATCACCGGATGCTCGACCGGACTCGGTCGTGCGCTTGCCGAAGCCGCCATCGGGGCCGGCCACAACGCGGTCGTCACGGCGCGCGACGTCGCGAAGGTCGCCGACCTGGCGTCCGGCGCGCCGGATCGGGTGCTCGCGGCCGCCCTCGATGTCACCAACCCCGCGCAGGTCGTCTCGGCCGTGCGGCAGGCCCACGAGCGGTTCGGCCGCATCGACGTATTGGTGAACAACGCCGGTTACGGTTACCGCGCCGCGATCGAGGAGGGCGACGACGCCGATGTGCGCACCCTGTTCGAGACGCACTTCTTCGGCACGGTCGCCATGATCAAAGCGGTGCTGCCCGGCATGCGGGCCCGTCGCAGTGGGGCGATCGTCAACATCTCCTCGATCGGCGCAACGGTGACCCCGGTGGGCTCCGGCTACTACGCGGCGGCCAAGGCCGCCATCGAAGGGATGAGCGGCGCCCTGCGCGGCGAGGTTGCCCCGCTGGGCATTTCGGTGACCGTCGTCGAGCCTGGCGCCTTCCGGACCGATTTCGCCGGGCGCTCGCTCGTCCAATCGGCGACCGTCATCGACGATTACGCCGGCACCGCCGGGCAGCGTCGCAAGGAGAACGACACCATGCACGGCACCCAGGCGGGCGAACCCGCCAAGGCCGGCGCCGCGATCATCGCGGCCGTCGAATCGAGTGAGCCTCCGGGTTTCCTGCTGCTGGGCCCTGGCGCCCTGGCCTTCTACCGCTACGCGACGGATGCGCGCGCCGCCGAGATCGCGAAATGGGAAGGGCTGACAAGCGGCACTAACTTCGGGCCGTAACCGCCTGTCGCAGTCTGGTTTTGGCCAGCTTTCCGGTAGGTGTTCGGGGTAGGTCGTCGACGAAGTCGACCGAACGAGGCGCCTTGTAGTGGGCGATCCGGTCGCGGACATAGTCGATGAGATCCTGTGCCAACGCATCCGTCCCGCTCACCCCGGGCGCCAGCTGCACGAGGGCTTTGACCTCTTCGCCCATTTCGGGGTGGGGAACGCCGATGACCGCGACGTCGAGCACCGCGGGGTGCAGCGCCAGGGCGTTCTCCACTTCCTGCGGGTAGATGTTGACCCCACCCGAGATGATCATGAACGACTTTCGGTCGGTCAGGTACAGGAATCCATCGGGGTCGAGGTAGCCGAGATCGCCGACGGTCGTCCAGAATGGATGTTCCGGGTGGCGGGCCGCGGCGGTCTTGTCGGGGTCGTCGTGGTATTCGAACGGCAAATGATCGCGTTCGAAGTACACGGTCCCGACGGCACCGACGGGTAGCTCGGTTCCGTCGTCGCCGCAGATGTGCAGCACGCCGAGCACGCTTCGTCCCACCGACCCCGGGTGGGTGAGCCATTGCTCGGAATCGATGAACGTCAGGCCGTGCGCCTCGGTGGAACCGTAGAACTCGTAGACAATGGGGCCGAGCCACTCGATCATCGCCCGCTTGACATCGATGGGACAGGGCGCGGCGGAATGCATGAGCATCCGCAGACTTGAGAGGTCGTAACGGCCGCGGATGGACTCGTCGAGTTTGAGCAGCCGCACGAACATGGTGGGAACCAGCTGTGCGACGCTGATGCGGTAGTGCTCGATGTAGCGCAATGTGGATTCGGCGTCGAACTTCTTGGCCAGCACCACGGTTCCACCCAGCGCCTGCACCATGCCGCACCATCGCAGGGGCGCGGCGTGGTAGACGGGCGCCGGCGAGAGGTAGACGTCGCTGGCTGTTATTCCGTAGAAGTGGCTGGCCATCGCCACGATCGGATCACCGGGTTCGTCGACACGCCGATGCGGCAGCGGGGGCTTGACCGCCTTGGGGAATCCCGTTGTGCCGGAGGAGTACAACATGACCGCGCCGGATGGTTCCCGGGGCAGGCGGGGGCCGGCCTCGGCGAGGGCCGTTTTGTAGCAGGCGAAACCGTCGACGTCACCGCCGAAGGCAAGCCGCAGCCCGGGACCTTCGACTTGCGCGCTGACGTCGATTGCCAGGTCGGCCAGCGCAGCCGAGGCTATCAGCGCGCGTGCACCCGAGTCACGCACGATGTAGCCGGCCTCCCGCGCCGTCAGGTGGTGATTGACGGCGGTGATGTAGAGGCCCGATCGTTGCGTCGCCCAGTACACCTCGAAGACCTCGGCGGCGTTGTCGGAGAGCAGTGCGACGACGTCGCCGCGGCGGAGCCCGGCGTCGTACAGCACCCGCGCAAGCGCGGCGGAGTTGTCGTCGAGTTGCCGGTAGGTCAACACTTTTCCGGACTCCGCCAGAATGACCGCGGGGCGCTCAGGGGCATTGTCCGCGTGGGTACCCGGGTACATCGGTCAGCTCGCCGCGGCGGCTGAAACGACCACGGGATAGACCCGCTTGGCACGGTCATTGGTCATGTCGATGTGCACGAACTTCTGCTCGGTGTACTCGTCGAGGGCACGCGGCCCGAGCTCACGGCCCAGACCGCTTTGCTTCACGCCGCCGAACGGGAACATCGCATTGACCATGTGCCAGTCGTTGATCCATACCGTGCCGGATTCCAACTCGCGCGCGATAGCCAGTGCCCGTTCGTTGTCGGTGCTCCACACGCCCGCCGACAATCCGTACTCGCTGTCGTTGGCGATCGCGACGGCCTCGGCGTCGTCGGCGTACTCGATCACGACCAGCACGGGCCCGAAGATCTCCTCTCGCGCCACCCGCATGTCGTTGGTTGCGCCGGTCAGGATCGTCGGGGCGACCCAATGGCCATCGACGAGCCCGGCGTCGGCGGGGACCGCGCCCTGGAACGCGATCTTGCAGCCCTCCTCTTGCCCGAGCGCGATGTACTTCTCCACGCGCGCTTTCTGTTTGGCGGATATCAGCGGCCCGACATCGGTGGCCGGGTCCATCGGATTACCCACGACAAGGGTGGACGCACGGGCGACCAGCCGTCGCACGAACTCGTCGTGAATCGATGCGTGCAGCAACAGCCGGGTTCCGGACTCGCAGGCCTGACCACACATCAGCAGGAATCCGAACAGCGTGCCGTCGACAGCCAGGTCCAGGTCGGCATCGTCGCAAACGATGTTGGCGCCCTTGCCGCCCAACTCCAGGGTGACCTTCTTGACGTTGTCGGCGGCGGCGCGCATCACGGTCTTACCGACTTCGGTCGAGCCGGTGAAAGCCACCTTGCGCACATCGCGGTGTTCGGCGAGCCGGGCGCCGACGACCGGCCCGGATCCCGTGACAACGTTCAGCACCCCCGCGGGCAGCCCGGCTTCGTCGGCCGCCCTGGCCAATTCGAGCAGAGTCAGCGGGGTCTGGTCGTCGGGTTTGAGCACTATCGTGTTGCCGGCCGCCAGGGCGGGGCCCAGCTTCCACACCGCCAGCAGCAACGGAAAATTCCACGGCACGATGCCGGCGCAGACGCCCACGGGCTCGTGACGGAGCAGACCGGTGGCCAGCGTGGGTGCCTCGATCAAGGGGCCGGCTTCCTCGAACGCATACGATCGCGCCTGCGAGGCGAAGTACTTCAGGTGGGCGATCGAGTAGCCCAAGAGAAACGTGCCCGCTGTCCGTGCGGTTGCGCCGTTTTCGCGAACCTGCAGCGCGGTCAACTCGTCGAACCGCGCGGCTAGGTTGCCGGCGATCGCATCGAGGATGCGGGCGCGTTCGTCCGGGGGCGTCAGTCGCCAGACACCGGAGGCATGTGCCGCCCTTGCCGCAGCGACGGCCTCGTCGGCTGCAGCGACATCGCCCCGCGCGACTGTCGCGACCAATTCATTGGTAGCGGGATCGCGCACCTCCAAGCTGCTTGACGCGTCGCGCCAACGCCCGTCGATGTACATCGGATAGTGCGGAATGTCGGTCATGTCTTCCTTATGTTCATCGGATCCGTCGGCGCCAACGTACGAAACTCTTGAATCGATCGGCGGCGTGGTGGGCCGCGCTAACCCCGGCCGGGATCCCCAGCGGGGCAGCAATAATGACGAAAATGATGGTGAGGCTCATGATCTGTTCAGAAGCGGATCAGCCCACGCAGATTCACACCCGCGCGCATGTCGTCGTAGCCCTGATTGATCTCTTCGAGCGTGTACTCGCGGGTGACGAGTTCGTCGAGCTTCAGCCGTCCGGCGTGATACAGATCGAGCATGCGGGGGATGTCGTGACGGGGATTCGACGACCCGAAAACCGAACCGCGGACCTGCTTTTCGTACATGATCAAGTCGAACAGCGACATGTCGACGGAGGTGTCCGTCGGGTGCGGGATCGCGGTCATGACCACCCTGCCGCGCTTGCCGACCAGGCTCAACGCCTGCGCTACGTATGCACCCTCAGCCGAGTCGGTGCTGACCACGCATACGTCGGCCATCTGGCCGCGGGTCTGGTCGGTGATCAGGGCGTGGGCCTCCTCGACCGTCGCCGCGGTGTGGGTGGCCCCGAACTCCAGCGAACGGCGGCGTTTGTACTCCACGGGATCGAGCGCGACGATCACGCGTGCGCCCGCGATCCGCGCGCCCTGCACGGCATTCATTCCGATGCCGCCCACACCCATGACCACCACGGTGTCGCCGTCCCGTGCCGCTCCGGTGCGCACCATGCTGCCGTAGCCGGTGGTGACACCGCAGCCGACCAGCGCGGCGGTGTCCAGCGCGGTGGACGGATCGACCTTGATCACCGAGGCCATCGGCACCACGGTGTACTCGGAGAACGTTCCCAGGACGCACATCTGGCCCAGCGCTTGGCCTTTCGCGTGGAATCGGAAGGTGCCGTCGAGTTGCGGTCCGGCGATGATGGCCGCACCGAGCACGCACAAGTTGCTCATCCCGCGCGAACACGGTTCGCAGCGGCCGCAGGCCGGAATGAAACTCAGCACGACCTTGTCGCCCTCGGCCACTTCGGTGACGCCCGGCCCCACCTCGACCACGACGCCCGCGCCCTCGTGCCCGCCGACCACCGGTAGCTGCATCGGCATGTCGCCGGTGACCAGGTGGTCGTCGGAGTGGCACAGCCCGGCGGCGGCCACCTTGACCAGAACCTCGTTCTCCCGCGGCCCGTCGAGGTCGACCTCTTCGACCGACCATTTCTGGTGTAGTCCCCACACCACCGCTGCCTTCGTTTTCATCGAAACCTCCTTGAAGTCAGCGCTTCTCGGGTGTCCAGGTCGCCGGCAGGCTGTTCACACCGTTGATGAAGTTGGCAAGAGCATAGTGGGGCTCGGGCGCTGAGATATCCGGAATGCGCGTGTAGACCTCGGTCAGCAATGCCTTGAGCATCGTGCGGGCCAGCGCCGCGCCCAGGCAGAAGTGCGGGCCTCCCCCGCCGAAGGCGATGTGCGGGTTGGGGTTTCGCAGAATGTTGAACGAATGGGGTGCGTCGAAGACATCCTCGTCACGGTTGCCCGAGTAGTACCACAGCACGACCTTGTCTCCGGCTTTGATCTGTGAGCCGCGCACGGTGATGTCCTGGGTGGCGGTGCGGCGCATGTGGAGCAGCGGCGATCCCCAGCGCAACACCTCCTCGACGGCGGTGCCGACGCGCCCCTCGACGTCCTCGGCGAGCAGCGCGCGCTGGTCGGGGAACTTCGAGAGGGCGGCGATTGCGTGGGCCGAGGCGTGCCGCGTGGTGTCGTTGGACGCGACGCCCATCAACACGAAGAACGCCTTCAGCTCGTCGTCGGTCATCTTCTTGCCGTCGAACTCGGACTGCACCATCCACGTCATCAAGTCGTCGCCGGGGTTGGCCCGCCGCTCGGGGATCAGCACCGTTGCCACCTCGTGCAGGTCCATCACGGCGCCCATGAACAGCTCGAGTTCGCTCTGCTCGCCGCGGATGTTCGGGTCGGTCCAGCCCACCAGCCGCTGGGCGGCGGTGACGGCCTTGTCGCGCAGCTCACCGTCGGGCAGCCCGAAGAAGCTGCCGAAGATGCGGCCGGGCAGCTTTACCGACACGAGTTGGACGAAGTCGCCCTCACCAAGGTGCGCCACCTCGCTGACCAGGTCGTGGGCGTGGCCGCGGATCCAGCCTTCCAAGCGGCGCACGTTCTTGGGCTTGAAGGCCTCCGTGGTGATCCCGCGGAGCTGGGTGTGGCGCGGGGCGTCCATGGCGATGAACGACTGCGCGATCTCCACCGCCTCGGGTGCGAAGTCCTCCATCGTGATGCCCTGGGCGGAGGAGAAGATCTCCGGGTGACGGCTGGCCATCCGGATGTCGTCCTGTTTGGTCAGCGACCAGAACCCCCTGGTGTTGAGCTCGGGGGGCAGCAGGTCCGACTCTGCGGGGCGACTCCACGGCACGGGATTCTCCGCGCGCAGGACGGCGAAGGCGGCGTCCCGCTCTTCCGGGGGTCTCGCCCAGAACTCCCGGGCGCTCAGGTCGATGTCTTTGTGGGTGGGCGCGGTCGTGGGTGCGGTCATCAGGGGCCCTTTCTGGCGGTGCGCAGTGGTGCGCGTCACCGCGGCTTCGCCCCCATGCTGGTCAGCGCGACGGCGGTGCGGCATAGGCGCGTGTGCCAATCACTGGCCTGCACGGGCCAGCGCCGGGCACCGCCGATCAGGCGATGGGTGCGCGGAAGGTGGCGATCAGGCCGCCGCCGTCGCGCGCCCCGAATTCGACCCGGCCGCCCATCGCCTCGGCGATCTGCTGCACGATCCACAGGCCGAGCCCGGCGGTGCCCCGCTGGCCGCCCACGCTGACGTATTTGGTGGTCAGCTCGCCAAGGCTTTCGGCCGGGATGCCCGGTCCCCGGTCGGCCACAGTGCAGATCAACTCTCCGCCTTCGCGCGCGCACGCGACGTCGACCGGTTCGCCGCGGCCGTGCCGGGACGCGTTCTCCAGCAGGTTGGTCAGCAGCCGGCGCAGACCCTGGGCGTTGACGGCCACGGCGGTCAGGTCATCGCCGACGCTCAGTCGCAGCCGCGGCACGCCGAGGCCGACCGCGTCGGCGGCCGCGACGATCAGGTCGGCCACGTCGACCCGGCGGACCTTCCCCGCCGAAAACGTCGGGCGGCGACTCAGCGCGACGTCGGAGAGGGCGTCGAGCATGTCGGCGAGGTGGCGCACGTGCCGGGCCACCAGTTGCAGACTGGTTTCCCGGTCGGCCTGCGACATCGGCCGCGCCGAAGTCAGGGCCTCGGTCAGCGCCTCCAGAGACGTGATGGGGGTGCGGAATTCGTGCACCAGAACCTGGAGTCCATCCTGTTGCGACTGGTAGGACCGCAGCAGGCGCGCCCGCAGGTCGCGCTCCTCTTCGGCGGCGGCGTGTTCGGCCTCGGCTTCCACCAGGGCGCGCAGCCGGGAGCGGTGTTCGCGTTCGGCGAGCGTGGACAGCCCCGCGGTGATGACCGCGACGAAGATCAGAAACACCGCCGACCAGCCCGCCAGGAGCGCCGGGGCCGCGGTGGCCGGGAGCCCCGGCGACGAGACCAGCGCGACCGGGATATAAATCGCGCCCAAAAGCACTGCGACCAAGAGGGTTTCACCGAAAGACAGTCGTGCCGCCGAGGCGATCACGGCCAGCGCCAACACCGGGACCACCGGGCTGTACACCCCTCCGCTCAAGGCGATGAGCGCCAGCGTGAACGCCGAGTCGAAGCCGGTGACCAACCATGAATAGCGGGTGCGCCGGACCTCCAGCTGCGGATAGGCCATCACGACGGCCGCGTAGACCATCGCCGCGCCCAACACCGCCAGGGTGGTCGCCGTGTGCTGCCGGAGCCACTGGGGTCCGATCCCCATCAGCACGCCGACCGATACGACGACGGCAACTCGTACCGCGACGACCGTGCGGGCCAGCCCGTAGTCCTCGCCGTCGAAGTCCACCGTGGTTCCGAGGTGATCGAGCGGTCTCACCCAGCTGACCATAGGGTTGGGGTTAGCATCGCGGCAATGACTCGCTCGCCATACGTCGTGGTGATCGTGGATGACCACGAGCTGTTCGCGCAGGGCCTCGCCCTGTTGCTGACCCGCGAGTGGGGCGAACTGTTCAGCGTCGGCGGCCAGACGACCTACGTGGAAGAGGCCGCCGACCTGGTGGCCCGCTGCGACGCGGACGTCGCGATCATCGACCTGTCGATGCCGCCCTTGGGCGGGGTCGCGGCGATCCGGCATGTCAAGGCGCGCCGGCCGAGGACCCGGATCCTGGCGCTGTCGGGTACCGACGACCTGGCACTGGCCGAGGAGGCGTTGCGGGCCGGTGCCGACGGCTTCCTGTCCAAAACCGCGCGGCCCGAGGCGCTGGCGGGGCCCCTATGGACCATCGCGGAGGGCCTGCGGGTCGTCGACGGCGCCCTGCTGGACGCGTTGCTCAGCAACACCCGCAAGCCGCCGTCCGAGCTGCTGGACAATCTCAGCGCCCAGGATCTTCAGCTGTGGACCCTGCTCGCGGCCGGCATGGAGACCGGCGACATCGCCCAGCGGATGCTGGTGTCGGAGCGCACCGCCAAACGCATGGTGGCGTCGCTGCTGCACAAACTCGGGGTCGGCAACCGCATCGCCGCCGCGGCGCTGGCCGGCCGCTACCGGTTGCTCGATGACGTCGCCGAGATCGGCCGGATCAGCTGAGGATCTGGATCGCTTGGGCGGGGCACATCGCGGCCGCCCGGATCACCCGGTCACGCTCGGCTTCGGGCGGGTCGGGCTCGAGCACGACCACTTGATCGGCACCGTCGGGAATGTCGAAAACATCGGGAGCGGCCAGCAGGCACTGCCCGTGTCCCTCACACAGGCCGTAGTCGACGGTGATGCGCATGACCGCCAGTATCGGCGCCCGACGGGCACCGCAGTCGGTCCAATCGCGCCAGATGTGGCCTGGCCGGGCCAGCCCGTCGAGGGCCTTTCAGCCCTACTTTGCGTCGACGCGTACGACGTAGCATCTGCTCATTCTGGAGCCGCCAGTGTCCCTTCCTGAACCGAGAACCCGATCATGACCACCACGCAAACCGAGTCCACCTCCATCGAAGCGCCCGAGGTCGCCGAACAGCGCAGGCACGAAATCGACGCGATCGTCGACGCGGCGGCCGCGGCGGCCCGGGAGTTCCGCAACCTCGACCAGCAACAGGTCGATGCCATCGTCGAGGCGATGGTCCGCGCGGGGGTACGCGCCGCGGGGGAACTGGCAAGTGTCGCGATCGAGGAGACGGGCTTCGGCGTCTTCGAGGACAAAGTCGTCAAGAACTATGTGGCCACCGAGTTCCTGCACGACTATCTGCGGGGCAAGAAATCGGTGGGGGTCGTCGACGAGGACGTCGAGCACAACATCGCCTACGTGGCGGAGCCGATCGGGGTCGTGCTGGCCATCACCCCGGTTACCAACCCGACGTCGACCGTCCTGTTCAAGGCGATCGTCGCCGCGAAGACCCGCAACGCCATCCTCTTCCGGCCGTCACCGTATGCGGTCGGCTGCTGCGAACGCAGCGTGGAGATCCTTCGCACGGCGGCCGAAGCGGCCGGGCTGCCGCCGGGGGCGCTACAGGTCATCCCCGACGCCGCGCACGAGGTCACCCACTACCTGTTCAAACATCCGGGAGTCGACTTCATCTGGGTGACCGGTGGGCCGAAGATCGTGGCGCTGGCGAATTCCGCCGGAAAGCCCGGCCTGTCGGTCGGCCCCGGGAACGCACCGATCTACATCCACAAGACGGCGGACATCAAGGGCGCGGTCGTCGACATCCTGATCTCGAAAACCTTCGACTCTTCTGTCATCTGCCCGGCCGAGCAAACCTGCGTCATCGACGACGAGGTCTATGACGAGATGATGGCCGAATTCGAGCGGATGGGCGCCCAGTTGCTCACCCCGGACCAGGCGAACGCCCTGGCGGAATTCGCGTTTGGCTGCGGCGACAAGGTCTCGCTCGAGGCCGTCGGACAGAAGGCGTCCGAGCTGGCCGACCGGGCGGGCTTCAGCGTGTCACCGACCGTCAAGGTACTGCTGGCGCAGCTGCCCGCCGACTTGGACGAACTCGCCGAACACCCCCTGTTGCAGGAGAAGCTGATGCCGGTGCTCGGCGTGGTGCGGGCACGCAGCGTTCAGCACGCCATCGACGTCGCCGTCCTGGTCACCGAGCACGGCGGTCTGGGCCACACCTCGGCCATCTACGCCAACGACGAGGAGGTCATCGACGCGTACGGCCTGGCGGTCCGCACCGGCCGGATTCTGGTCAACGCCCCCACCGCGGTCGGGGCCCTCGGCGGGGTGTACAACAACCTGACCCCCACCTTCTCGTTGGGTTGCGGCACGTGGGGCGGATCCAGCACGACGGAGAACGTCAACTACCGGCAGCTGCTGAACATCAAGACGGTCTCGCGGCGCCGCACCCCGCCGCAATGGTTCCGCGTCCCGTCCAACACCTACTTCAACGAGGGCGCACTGGACAACCTGCGCGAACTCGACGGCGATACCGTCGTCATCATCACCGATGCCCTCACCGAAGAGCGCGGCGTCGTCGACCAGCTCCGCGGCAAGTTGCGCGCCGAGCACGTGCAGGTCTTCAGCGAGGTGACGCCGGAGCCCGACGAAACCACCATCCGCCGCGGTGTCGCGCTGCTGGAGCGGGCCCAACCCGATCTGCTGCTTGCCGTGGGCGGCGGTTCGGTGCTCGACGCCGGCAAGGCGATCCGGCTGTTCTACGAGCACCCGGAGAAGGGCCTCGAGGAGCTGACGATGCCGTTCCTCGATCCCCGCAAGCGCGTGGCCGATTATCCGGTCGACCGTCATCGTGTCCAATTGGTTGCTGTCCCAACGACATCCGGCACCGGTTCGGAAGTCTCGCCGGCGGCGGTGCTGACGGTGGGCGGCAAGAAGGAGACGCTCGTCGATTACAGCCTGGTGCCCGACCTCGCGATCGTCGACCCGGTCCTGACCTCCTCGATGCCGCAGAAGCTGACCGCCGACACCGGCATCGACGCGCTGACCCATGCTTTGGAGGCCGCGGTCTCGATCTTCGCCTCGCCCTATACGGACGCGCTGTGCGCCCAGGCGGCACGACTGATCTTCGATGCGTTGCCAAGGGCATACGACGACCCCGACGACCTGTCCGCGCGGACCGACATGTCGAACGCCGCAACCCTTGCGGGGCTTGCCTTTTCGAATGCATTCGTCGGGACCAATCACGCGCTCGCCCATGCCGTGGGCGCGAGATTCGGAATCTCGCATGGCCGGGCGAACGGGATTTTCCTGCCGCATGTGCTGCGGTACAACGCAAGCCTGCCAAGCAAGTTCATGCCCGCGCCGGGATATTCCGCCTACGTGGCGCCGGACAAATACGCGCAGCTCGGCCAGCTGATCTTCGGCGGCCATGAACCCGACGAATCCCGCGCCCGGTTATTCCGTGGGGTCGATGATTTGCTCGACCGACTCGACATGCCGCGATCCCTGCGGGAGTACGGCGTCGACGAGGACCAGTACCTGGCCGCGCTGCCCGCGCTGGCGATGACGGCGTTCGAGGACCTCAGCAACCGTACAAATCCGCGGATGCCGTTGGTCAGCGAGATCACCGAATTGCTCCGGCTGGGTTTTTACGGCGCCGCTCAAGGCGATGCTCAGCCGCGTAGCTGAGGCAGCACGTCACGCTCGTACGCGGCGAAGAACCCGTCCATGTCGGGACCGATCTGCTGGACGTACACCTCGTCGATGTCGGCGTCGATGTACTCACGCACCTTCGCGACATGGGTGTCGGGGTCCGGTCCGCAGGTGACCGCTTCGGCGACCTGGTCCGGCGTCACGAGTGACATCAGCGCGGCGAAATCCTTGGGCCGCGGCAGGGTCTGCGCCGACTGCCCGGGCAACGCGTCGTTCCCCCATAACCGGTGCGCCGCCTTGAGCGCCGCCTCCGCATCTTCGTCCCAGCTCACCTTCGTGCCGCCCTGTACCGGTTTGTTGCCACCGCCGGCCTCGCGGAACGTCTTGACCAGGTCCGCCTCCGGCATCACCAGGACGAAGCCGTCGCCGATTCGCCCGGCCAGCTCTGCGCCCTGCGGCCCGAAACCGGACACATAGATGGGCACCGGTTGGTCGGGCCGGGTGTAGATGCGGGCCTCCTGCACCTCGTAGTGCTTGCCGTGGTGGCTCACCTCGTCGCCGCGGTGCAGCTTGCGGATGACGTCGACCGCCTCCTCCAGCATTTCCTGCCGCACACCCACCGACGGCCACCGATCGCTGAGGATGTGTTCGTTCAGCGCCTCACCGCTGCCCACCCCCAGCACGAAGCGGCCGTCGAGTTGCACCGCGGCGGTTGCGGACGCCTGGGCGATGATCGCCGGATGGGTCCGGATGGTCGGGCACGTCACGGCGGTGCTCACCGGCAGCGACGTCACCTCGGAGAGCGCTCCGATCACACCCCACACGAACGGACTCTGGCCCTGCTCGTCGTTCCACGGATGGAAATGATCCGAAATCCACAGCGCATCGAACCCGGCCGCCTCCGCGCGCTTGGCCTGGTCGATGAGTTCCTTGGGGCTGTACTGCTCGCACGACAGGAAGTATCCGATCTTGGTCATGGCGGCGGGCTACCCGCTGCGGCCTGCGGTATGCGCCGGTTTGGCCGTTTATCCGCCGCGCACTTGGGAGTTCATCCGCCGGTGCCCGGCGCCAGACCTCGATCCCGAAACGTCCCCGCTGCGGATCGCCATGCCGGACAGATGGTTTCGCGGCGCTGCGCGGCTATGCCGGTGCCGATCGGCGCCGCGCTCGATCTCACCTCCCACCCGGCCACAGCCGCCACGCCGCGCGACCCTGCGCGCGAAGGCCGTGTGACGGGTGTGACCACCCGTGGCGCGCCGGGCCACCCCGCGAGAATCCCTTCGCCAATTTGGAGAAGGTAGTTCTCCAAAGCCGAGAGACGATTTACGATACCGGTGATCTGTGAGCTCTCCCGACGATCGGAGTCCGTCATCGACGCCTGGATTCTCGATGCGGTGCGCACACCCCGCGGCCGGGGCCGCCCCGACGGGGGCCTGCACGCCGTCCACCCGCAGGCCCTCTTCGCGCGTTGCCTCACCGCGCTCGCCGAGCGGACCGGATTCGAGCCGGCCGACGTCGACGACGTGATCGCGGGCAACGGCATCCTCGGCGGCGACCACGGCGACGACATCGCGCGGCTCGCGGTTCTGCTGGCCGGATGGCCCGAGACCGTGCCGGGGATGACGCTCAACCGGTTCTGCGGTTCCGGTCAGCAAGCCGTCACCGTCGCCGCGTCGTCCATCGCCGCCGGCAATGACGACCTGGTGATCGCCGGCGGGGTGGAATCGATGTCCCGGTGGGGCGTCACCGTGGGAGCCCCGACGATCGACGGCCAGAACCCCGACTTCCGCGAGCGATATCCCACCGTGCCGCAGGGAATTTCGGCCGACCTGATCGCCACCCTGGAGGGGTTCACCCGCGAAACCGTTGACGCCTACGCCGCGCAGAGCCAGGAGCGCGCCGCCGTGGCGATCGACGAGGGCCGGTTCCTGGGCTCGCTCGTCGACGTGGCCACACCGAACGGGCCAGTCGAGCGCGACGAACACCCGCGCCCCGGCACCACCACCGAGACGTTGGCACGCCTCAAGCCCGCCTTCGCCGCGATGGGTGGCACCCGCCCCGACGGCGAGCAGCACACATTCGACGAGATCTGCACTCAGCGCTACCCCGGCATCGACCACATCGATCACGTGCACCACGCGGGCAATTCGTCCGGGGTGGTGGACGGGGCCGCCGCGGTGCTGGTCGCGTCCTCCAACTGGATGCACGCCGCGGGCGTCACCCCGCGCGCACAGATTCGCGCCGCCGCGGCGATCGGTAGCGAACCGATCATCATGCTGACCGCCCCCGGTCCGGCGGCCCAGCGCTGCCTACAGCGCGCCGGCATGGCTGTCGATGACATCGACCTCTGGGAGATCAACGAGGCCTTCGCCGCGGTCCCGCTGAAGACGATGCGCGATCTCGACATCGACCCCGGACTGGTCAATGTCAACGGCGGCGCCATCGCCCTCGGCCACCCCATCGGCGCCACCGGGGCGATGCTTATCGGCACCCTCCTGGACGAGCTCGAACGCCGGGATTTGACAACGGGTCTGGTGACCATGTGCACCGGCGGCGGGATGGGCACCGCGACCATCATCGAGCGGGTGTGACCGTGCCGCACACCCTGGAGCTGGACCGGCCGTGCGCGGGGGTCGCACTGCTGCGCCTGAACCGCCCCAAGCAACTCAACGCCATCAACGAGGCGTTGCAAAGCGAATTGCGCCTTGCGCTGGCCGATTTGGCCACCGACCGCACGGTGCACGCCGTGGTGCTGACCGGCGCAGGCCGCGGCTTCTGCGCCGGAATCGACGTGCGCGACTTCGGCCCCTCGATGCTGGATGCCACCGCGCCCGCGCTGGACCGGATGCGCTTCCAGGAGCGGATGGCCGCCCTCGCCGAAGCCGTGCGGGCGTTGCCACAACCCGTCGTCGCCGCCGTCAACGGGCCGTGCGTCGGGGCCGGGCTCGCGTTGTGCCTGGCGGCCGATATCCGAATCTGTTCGCACGCCGCATCATTCGGCAACGCCGCCATCCTGCTCGGTCTCTCCGGCGCCGAGATGGGCATGAGCTACCACCTGCCGCGCATCGTCGGCACCAGCGTGGCCGCCGACTGGATGCTCACCGGGCGCACCGTCTCGGCCACCGAAGCCGACCGGCGCGGCCTGGTGAGCGAGGTGGTCGAGCCGGACCGGCTGGCGGAGCGGGCCGTCGAGCTGGCCGCGCTCATCGCGAGCCATTCCCCGCTGGGCGCAGAACTGACCAAGCGCGCCCTGCAGGTCAACACCGACGCCGCCAGCCTCTCGGCGGCGCTGGAGCTGGAGAACCGCAACCAGGTCATCTCGCATGCCACCGACGAGGCGGCCGAGCGTCGCAAGAAATGGTCGTCGTGACGGGTCCGCTGCGCGGCGTGCGCGTCGTCATGATGGGCGGCCTGGGGCCTGCCCCGTTCTGCGGAATGTTGTTGGGCGACTTGGGCGCCGACGTCATCCGCGTAGACGCTCTCGCCGCCGTGGACGGGCCCCTTCCCATCGACTACACGGTGCGCCGTAGCCAGCGGTCGCTCGCCGCCGACGCCAAGGACCCTCGCGGTAGGGAGCTCGTTCATCGCCTGGTCGCCGAGGCGGATGCCTTCGTCGACGTGTACCGGCCGGGGGTGGCCGAACGACTCGGCATCGGCCCGGACGAGTTGCGCGGGCGCAACCCCCGTCTGGTCTACGCCCGGATGACCGGATACGGGCAGGACGGGCCGCTGGCCGGCCACGCCGGTCACGACATCAACTACATCGCTTTGGCGGGCGCCCTGCACGGCATCGGCCCCGCCGAATCCCCGGTGCCGCCGCTGAATCTGGTCGGCGACTACGGTGGTGGGGGAATGCTGTTGGCCGTGGGCCTGCTCAGCGCCATCCTCGAGGCGCGCGAGTCCGGCGCGGGTCAGGTGCTCGATGTCGCCATGGTCGATGGGGTGGCCACCCTGTTGACGCCGTATTTCGGGATGGTGCCCGCCGGTACCTGGCGCGACCGGCGCCACGACAATCTGCTCGACGGGGCCGCCCACTTCTACGGCGTGTACGCCACCGCCGACGGTGGCCACTTCGCCGTCGGCGCGATGGAGCCGAAGTTCTACGCAGAGCTGTGCGATCGCCTCGGCGTCGACGTGCCGCACGACGACGACGCGCCGGGCGCATGGCCCGCCCATCGCGCCGCCCTGGCCACCCGCTTCGCCGAGAAGTCGACCGAGGAGTGGCAGCGGCTCCTCGATACCCCGGGATGCTGTGCGACACCGGTGCTTTCGCTGGCCGAGGCGCCACGGCACCCGCACCTCATCGCGCGGCGAACGTTCATCGACGTCGACGGCGTCACCCAACCCGCCCCGGCGCCCCGGTTCTCCCGCACCCGGCCGCCCACCCCGACACCGCCATCGCTTCCCGGTGATCACACGCGCGCGCTGCTGGTCGAACTGGGGTTGAACGCACAAGAGATCACCGAGCTTGTCCAGGCGGGCGTGGTGGCACAAAGCAACCGAGAGGGCCGATAGATGTCGTGGGACTTCTCCACCGATCCCGAATGGGCACGGCAACTCAAATGGGTCGAGGACTTCGTGCGCGAAGAGTGCGAACCCATCGACCTGATCGTCAAGGAATCCCATGACCTCAACGACCCGGTGCGCCAGGCGCTGATTCCGCCCCTGCAAGACATCGTCAAGGAGCGTGGCCTGTGGGCCACCCACCTCGGGCCGCACCTGGGCGGCCCGGGCTACGGCCAGGTGAAACTCGCGCTGCTCAACGAGATCCTGGGCCGCTCGGAGTGCGCGCCGATCGTATTCGGCTCCCAGGCCCCCGACTCCGGCAACAGCGAGATCCTTGCGCACTACGGCACGCCCGAGCTCAAGGTCCGCTATCTCGAGCCGCTGCTCGACAACCGCATCGTGTCCTGCTTCTCGATGACAGAGCCGCAGGGCGGCGCCGACCCCAAGGTCTTCCGCACCACCGCGGTGCAGGACGGGAATCACTGGATCATCAACGGGGAGAAGTGGTTCTCGTCATTCGCCTCGATGGCGTCATTCCTGATCGTGATGGCCATGACCGATCCCGAAGCGCCGCCCTATCAGCGTTATTCGATGTTCGTCGTGCCCGGCGACACGCCCGGCATCAACGTGCTGCGCGACGTCGGCCTCGGCTATCAGCCGGTGGGCGGCGGGCGCGAGGGCTATGTCCGCTACGAGAACGTCCGGGTGCCGACCGACCACATGCTGGGTCCGCGGGGCGGGGCCTTTGTCGTGGCCCAAACCCGCCTGGGCGGCGGGCGGATTCATCACGCGATGCGCACGGTCGGCCTGGTCCGCCGGATCTTCGACATGCTCTGCGAGCGGGTGGTTTCGCGGTACACGCAGGGCGAGGCGCTTTCGCACAAGCAACTCGTCCAGGAGATGATCGCCGACTCCTGGATGGAGATCGAGGCCTTCCGGCTGCTGACCCTGCAAACCGCTTGGAAGATAGACCAATTCAACGATTACAAGGCGGTGCGGGCAGACATCTCGGCGGTGAAGGCGATGATGCAGAAGGTGCTACACGACGTGTCGTCGCGGGCGCTGCAGCTGCACGGCTCGCTGGGTACCACCCACGAGATGCCGTTCGTGCAGTACCTGGTGGAGTCGTTCGTGCTGGGGCTTGCCGACGGCCCGACCGAGGTGCACAAGGTGACGCTGGCCCGCTTGCTGCTGAAGGACCGTGCTCCCGCGCCCGACCTGTTCCCGTCCGAACATCTGCTGCGGTTGCGCGCGGCGGCCGAGGCCAAGTTCGCCGACAAGTTGGCCGGCATCCCGCGGCGTGGCGATCGCTAGCGCCGCGGAGCCGGGCGAAGCGGGTCGCCACCATCGGGCCCGTGGCGATCGCTAGCGCGGCGGAGCCGGGCGAAGCGGGTCGCCACCGTACGCGTTAGACGGCTTTCGTGACGCCGACATACGACAGCACCACGTCGGACAGATCGGTCATCCGAGTGAGCACCGCGTAGGAACGGATGAAGGACTGGCCGACGCATCCGTCGATCTTGATGTGGAAGTTGCTGATCATCACCCAGGGGTTCGCACCCTTGAAATTCTTCTTGATCACCGGCACCGTCAGGACGAGGCCGGGTTTCATTCCGATGCTCATCACGCCGTTCATCGGCGTCGAAACGAACGGCAGCAGGGGCGGCAACGTACCGGTGGTGTCGAAGGTGGGGCTGACGCCGGGGATGATGCCGGCGCCACCCTCCATGATCACGCCGTTGGATGTACTCATATCGATCCCGCAGCCGATCTGGTAACCCACCTCCAGGATTCCGTGGGGCTCTTCCGGTCCTTTCAGCGAGCCGACGAAGATGCCGCTGGCCATGTATTCGCGCGAGGCGATGGAGGTGGTCAGCGGTGCCACCGGGACTTGCATCTCGTCCTTGGCGCCCAGCCCCAGGGTCCAGCCGTCGGGAGTGTTCAACAGGACGGGGGGATTCGATGGCACCGTCCCATCGGCCGGTGCCGAAGTCGCAGCGGCAGGCTCGATCTCGGGACCGTCATCGGGATCACCGGACGCCGCCGGCGCCGTGACCACAGACAAAACGAGGCAAGCGGCGACCACCAGGGCACGACGAACGACCACGGTTACCGGCCTCACGCACGCCAACGTACGCACTTACCGTTTCGAGTCGCGAAATTTGCTGGGCGCCCGATCAAAGTCGTTGTGTGTTCGTGACTCTTATGCGACTTGGACGCCGAAGCTAGAATTAGGCTTTGTTAGCCGGCAGTTCAGGCAAACGACGGAAGGGGCCGCGACCATGAAGCGCAGATTCGCCGCCGTACTTGTCGTGGGTTCGGTGGCCGTCGCAGTCATGACCGGCGCCGGCGGATTCGCGGTCGGAACGGCGCTCGCGTCTCCAGACCCGGGCCAGGTGGACGACATCCCGACGATCGACGAATGGCAGATCCAGTACCCGACGACGATGACGAACCCATACGAAGATTCAGTCGGCTCTTCGGGTGACTGGGGTGGCGTCGGGATGTGGTGCCAAAATCTCCACGCCAATTGCGCCTGATCACCCACACCGTCAGATCAGCAGTGACCGCGCCCGGTCCAGCAAGCCCGGCAGCGTTGTCGCCATCGCTTCCAGTTCCGCTCGCGGGGCCGCTCGTCGCCGATTGTGCTTGACGATCAGCGACCACGTCGCCGCCGATTTGAAGCAGGCGAGCGCGCGGAACCAGGCCACGTCGGTGATGTTGCGGCCCAGTTCTTTCCGATAGATGTCGGCGAGTTCGGCGACGGGGGGCACCTCGGCCGTCGAGCGCGCAACGCGCCGGTACGTGTCCGGGTCGCAGTTGATCAGGAACCAGCCGGCGTCGATCCGCGGATCGCCCACCGACCAGATCTCCCAGTCGATCACCGCGTTGATGCACGAGCCGGTCGCCATCAGGTTGCCCAGACGGAAGTCACCGTGCACCACGCTCGGCCCCATGGGCGTTGGCGCGCAACCCAACAACGCGTCGCGCACCCCGGGCCAATCGGGCACCAGCGCCGCATCGACGGTCTGCAGCGTCTCGGACCAACGCCAGACTTCTGCGACCGCATCGACAATCGGTTCATCACCCAGGCCGATTTCGCCGGGCCGCAAACCGTGCAACGCGGCCATGGCCCGGCATGCATTGCGGTACCGCTCGGCCAAGCCGGCGCCGCCGGTGCAACCGTCGAAAAGCGGTTCGACACATTCGCCTTCAACGTGTGACATCACGAACAGCGGCGGTGTGTGTGGCGGTTTCCCCGGGTCCTCCCATAACACCTCGGGCACCGGAACCGCGCTGCCCGCAAGGGCTTTCATGAGGCGGGCCTGCCGCAGCACGTCGCGATGCGCGACCGGTTCGACCCCGGGCGGGGCGACCTTGATCACCGCGGGCCGCCCGTCCAGGGCGCCCCGGAAGGTGAGGCTGGAGGCGCCCCCGGAAATCGGTGCGACGCCGGTGATTCCGGCGCCCGCCAGGCGCCGCCGCAGCTCGTCTAAGTCCAGTTCGGCCATTCAGCCGGCCGACCTGGTCCAGCCGACCTCGGCGAGGAAGGGCTGGGTGTGCGCGATGCGTCCGGTCAGGATCTTCGGGTCACCTGTACACAGCCGGAAGGCCGTCTCGGTGATCAGTTCGATGTCTTCGGTGTCGGTCTTGGCCAGGTCGAGGGCGCCGGCCCCGGGCGTGGCCACGGGATTGCTGGGAGCGGCGGCGTTGACGGCGATCCCGTCGTCGTACAGTTCGGCCGCAAGGCTTTTCGTCAGCCGGTTGAGCGCGGCCTTGACCGTCCCGTAGAAGCCGAAGCCCGCGGTGCGGTCGAACTCGGAGAACGGCGGGCCCGGTGGCAGGTCACCGCCCAACGAGGTCAGGTTCAGGATCCAGCCCCGCCCGCGCTCCCGCATTGCGGGAATCGCCAACTGGCTCAACTGCAATGGGCCGAGGACATGCATCTCCATCATCAGGCGGGCCCGCCGTTCCGGGAAGCCTTCCAGGGGCCGCAGGAAGGTCACCGCCGCGTTGTTGACCAGGATGTCGGGGGCGCCGACGGCGCTGACCACTTCGGCGAACAGCCTTTCCCGTTCCTCGGGCCGCGATAGGTCGGCTTGGACCGCGACGGCCTTCCCGCCGCCGGCGACGATCTCGGCCAGGGTCTCGCCCAACGAGCCCTGGTACTTGGGGTCCGGGTCCATCGTGCGGGCGGTCAGCGCTACCGTGGCACCGCGCGTGGCGAGCCGTGCGGCGATCGCCTTGCCCAGCCCCCGGCTGCTGCCGGTGACGAGGGCCACCATCCCATCGCACCGTTGGTCCGCGCTCATCCTCGACCTCCTACGGAAATGGCTTCTCCGTATCAGAGAATGCCATTATCGCCGGTTGAGGGGAAGTGCCCTCCCGCGTAGCGCGTCGATCGAGTAGCTCCCGCCACCCGTGAAAACCAGCAGCAAGAACGCGAAGCAGAACAGGATCGACAAGCCGCCGCCGTTGCCCGCCGGCGGATCGGCGACCGGCCAGAGCGCTTGTGGCTGGTGGATCCAGAAATAGGCGACCGCCATCTCTCCCGAGGCCACGAATGCGACGGCACGGGTGAACAGTCCGGCGGCGATCAGCACACCCGCGACGACTTCGATGAGCCCGGCGTACCAGCCGGGCCATGAGCCGAACTCGACGCGAACCGGCGACGCCACCGGCCAATCGAACAGGCTCCTCGATCCGTAGGCGGCGAACACCAGACCGTAGACAATGCGAAACACACTCAGCACCGCCGGGGCGTAGCGGCTCAGATCCTTCGTCACGATCCAGAGGTTACGGTCGCGGTCCAGTCGAGCAGGCGCCGCCAGAGCCGATGCCGGCTCGACGCCATGTTGTGGCAGTGCGCGCTGTCGGCCAGGACCAGTGTGGTGATGTCGGGGCAGGCGCGATACAGGCCGGCCTCGGCGCGCGGATCTGGCGACACGTCGACGGCGCCGTAGCCGATCAACACCGGAACCTCGATCTGTGCGGCGCGCTCGGCGACGACGCCGGGAATCATGGCGGTCCCGAACACGCGCGGCACCAGCGATTTCGCGACGACGCAGTCCGCCGCGACGACGTCGGCGGGGACGTCGGCGAGGTGAAACCAGCTCTGCAGATACTCGCGCGGGCCCTCGAAGTAGGGCTGCGGCAAGGCGGCGAGGATCTCCCGCTCGAGGTCGGCGCGTCCACGCGCGGTCGCCGACCGGGCGATGAATGCGGGGTCCAGGTTCAGCTGCGCGACGTGCTGATTGGTGCAGCCGAGCAGGGCCAGCGCGGCGTAGCTGCAGAACAGCGCTTGCTGGGTGATGGCCAGGTAGCCGCCGAGGGAATGCGCCAGGGCCACCGGCGGCGCGTGGACTCCGATTGCGGCGGGCAACGCGGACACGGCGTGCGCCAGCGTGGCGGCGATGTCAGGAAAGCCGAAATCCCCTGCCGGTTGCGAACTTTCACCCGTGCCCAGCGGATCGATGGTCACTACGTCATAGCCGTTGCCCGAGGCGAACTCGGCGAAGCTGTACCCATGCCGCCCGGGAATACGCAGGTCCCAGTAGTCGCGGCTGTAAGTGCCGCCCGGCAGGCAAACCAGGAGCCCGAGCGGCTCGCCGCGCGCCGGATAGTGGGTCGCCGCAAGCGACGCCCGCTCCCCGATCACGTCACCGACGTCGAACGTCAACGGCTGCGCGGCAAACGTCATACGGCGCAATCCTTCCACGACCCGTCCTGTACACACATACATGTACGTCCACACGCAAGGAGGCGTCTTGACCTATGTGTTTCTCCTCTGCGCCATCGTCGCGGAGGTGATCGCGACCAGCCTGCTCAAGAGCACGGAGGGTTTCACCCGACTGTGGCCGACGGTCATCTGCCTGACCGGCTACGCCGTCTCGTTCGCGCTCTTGGCGCTGTCGATCGCGCGCGGCATGCAGACAGACGTCGCCTACGCGTTGTGGTCGGCGATCGGCACCGCCCTGATCGTGCTGATCGCCGTGTTGTTTCTCGGCTCGCCGGTGTCTGTCGCGAAGGTCGTCGGCGTCGGGTTGATCATCGCCGGCGTGGTCACGTTGAACCTCTCCGGCGCCCATTGAGGCTAGGCGTGGGCCGCCGTTTCGTCGCCGGCCCGTGAGCTGCTGTTTACGCAACGGCCTTCAACCGCGCGCCTGGTGTGCAAACATCGCTGCCAGACTGACGCTCTGCCGTCCCCCGGGCGGCTCGGTTGATATTGCGGCAACCTCTAGGGAGCAGGACCACCATGACCGATGTCGAACAGACACCCCCCGACGGAGTCTCTCCCGCCAGCCCTACGCGGGCGGATCTGGTTGAGCACTCGCGCACCGGGATGAGCGCGGCCGCACTGCAGCGGGCCATCAACGACCACCTGCGCTACTCCATCGGCCGCCCAGCCGCGGCCCGGCGGCCCGAGCACTACTACCGGGCACTCGCCCTGGCCGTGCGCGACCGCATGCAGGACCGCCGGGTGGTCTCGACGCAAACCTCGCTCGATCTCGGCCGCAAGGTGACCTGCTACCTGTCGGCGGAATTCCTGATGGGGCCGCAACTGGGCAACAATCTGCTGAACCTCGGCATGGAGCGCGCGGCCCGGGAGGCGCTGGCGGCGATGGGCCAGAACCTCGACACCGTACTGGCGTGCGAAGAGGAACCGGGACTGGGCAACGGCGGCCTCGGCCGGCTGGCCGCGTGCTATCTGGACTCGCTGGCCACCCTGGAGCGGCCGGCGATCGGTTACGGAATCCGCTACGAGTTCGGCATTTTCGACCAGGAGATCCACGACGGCTGGCAGGTCGAACAGACCGACAACTGGCTCGACCACGGAAACCCCTGGGAGATCGCCAAACCCGACGTCAACTACCTGGTCAAGTGGGGCGGCTACGCCGCGCACTACACGGACGACGGCGGCCATGATCGCGTCCGGTGGGTGCCGGGGCGGGTGCTCAAGGGCGTCGCCTATGACACCCCCATCCAGGGTTACGGGGTGAACACCTGCAACGTGCTGACGTTGTGGAGCGCACGGGCCGTCAAGTCTTTCGCGCTGGAAGCGTTCAACACCGGTGACTACTACGGCGCCGTCGAAGACGAGGTGATGTCGGAAACGGTCACCAAGGTGCTGTATCCGAACGACGAGCCGGAGGCGGGCAAACAGTTGCGCCTGCTGCAGCAGTACTTCTTCGTGTCGTGCTCCCTGCAACACGTGCTGCACATCATGGACGACCTGGCCGACGTCTCCGTCAGGGAGCTACCCCAGCGGTTTGCCGTGCAGCTCAACGACACCCATCCCTCGATCGGCGTCGCCGAACTGATGCGGTTGCTTGTCGACGAGCGACAGCTGGACTGGGACGAGGCGTGGGAAATCACGGTCGCCACGTTCGGCTACACCAACCACACCCTGCTGCCGGAGGCGCTGGAGACCTGGCCGCTGGAGCTCTTCGCGGAAGCGCTACCGCGCCATCTCGAGATCATCTACGAAATCAACCGCCGGTTCCTCGACGCGGTGCGCGCCCGGTTCCCCGGTGACGAGGAGCGGATCGGCCGGATGTCGCTCATCGGCGAAAACGGCGGTAAGAACGTCCGAATGGCGCACCTGGCCACGGTGGGCAGCCACGCCATCAACGGCGTCGCCGCCCTGCACTCGGAGCTCCTGAAAAGCAGTGTGCTCAATGACTTCTACGAGATGTGGCCCGAGCGTTTCAGCAACAAGACCAATGGCGTGACGCCGCGCCGCTTCCTTGCGCTGGCCAATCCCGGGCTCCGGGAACTGTTGGACCGCACCGTCGGTGACGGCTGGTTGACCGATCTGGGACTTCTGCGCGGCCTGGAGCCATTCGCCGAGGACGCCGCCTTCCGGCGGGAATGGCGTGACATCAAACGCAATAACAAGGCGCGCCTGGCCAAGTACATCCGCTCGGTGGCCGGCGTCGAACTCAATCCGGACTGGATGTTCGACGTCCAGGTCAAGCGCATCCACGAGTACAAGCGTCAGCATCTCAACGTGCTGCACGTCGTGGCGCTGTACCACCGGCTCAAGCAGAACCCCGGCCTGTCCATTCCGCAGCGTGCCTTCATCTTCGGCGGCAAGGCGGCGCCCGGGTACTTCATGGCGAAGCGAATCATCAAGCTGATCAACGCCGTTGGGGAAACCGTCAACGCCGACCCGGACGTCAACCGATTCCTGAGGGTCGCGTTCGTGCCCAACTTCAACGTGCAGAACGCCCACATGATCTACCCCGCCGCCGACCTGTCCGAGCAGATCTCCACCGCGGGCAAGGAAGCGTCGGGCACCGGGAACATGAAGTTCATGATCAACGGCGCGCTGACGGTCGGCACGCTCGACGGCGCGAACGTGGAGATGCGCGACGAGGTGGGTGCGGAGAACTTCTTCCTGTTCGGCCTGACCGAGCAGGAGGTCGAGGCGGTCAAGGCGAGCGGGTACCGCCCGGCCGACTACATCGACGGCGACGCCGAGCTGCGCGCGGTGTTCAGGATCGACATCTTGGTCCACGACTCCCGGTCCTGCCACGCGGCGCTCACCCGCTCCTGGCAGCTCACGTACGACGCGTAGTCGGCGCAAACCAGGAAGGGGTCGTCATGGCGCAGGTTGTCCACCAGCGGCCGGAACACCTCGGTGTCCCCGCCCGAGAAGGTGCCGCCGGCAATCAGATCCAGCACCGCGCGCAGCGGGAAATTCTCGTCGGATCGGGCCATCACCGAGTACTGCGACGACATCTGGAACGTGTGGCCGTTGACCGTGAAGATGTGACGAACCTGCTCATAATCGCCCCACGCGAGCCTAGGATCTCGCCATGTCGATTATCGGCGATGCAACGGTCGTCCTCGCGCGCGTCTCGAGGTCGACGTCCAACGCCCTGCGGGTCACGCTCGCCACGCCCGACGGCACCGAACTGGCGCGCGCCCAGCAAAAGGGCGGCGCCGCGGTCCTGTTGGGCTTCAAGAACGGCGGCAAGAGCGAGTACACCCTGACGGCGGCCAACGGCGACGAGCTCAAGATCGCGGTCGCCGCGACGACCACCATCACCAACCAGAACACACCCGTGGGAAAGATCGTCCCTGCCGACGGCGCCGCGCGCTTGGAAGACGGCGGCGGCACCGTGCTGGCGGTGGTTCGGCCGCACACGGGGCACAAGGCCGACGGCGCCTGGCATCACCGCCTGCTGTCGCCGTCCGGCGAGGCCCTGGGTGTGCTGACCCTGATGACCGTCCACACCGGTTGGAGCGACATCGAATCCGAGGCCATCCAACTGCTGACCAACCACAACGTCGCCACCCTGAAGGCGCCATCGGCGGGCGCGATGCTCACCCTCGCCGCGCCGGTCGGCCCTCATCTGGGTGACGTTTTGGCCGCGGCGTGCGTGGACTTCTCGGTGCTCCCCCGCGGATACCTCGAGTAGAGCCGAATCTATTGATAGCCGGGAAGATCCGGCACCCCGCTGGCGGTCAGCCATCCACCGCCGTCGACAACCAGGGTCGCCCCGGTGACATAGGACGCGGCGTCGCTGGCGAGGAAGAGCACCGCCTCGGCGACCTCGGTGGTCGAACCCGCCCGGCGCAATGGGTTCTGCGTGGCGCGATGTTGGTTGTCGCCGGTGATCCTCTTCACGCCCTCGGTTCCCGACATCGCCCCGGGCGCAACGACATTCACGCGGACGCCGTCCGGCCCCCACTCGATGGCACAGGCGCGGGTGAACGCGTCGACGCCGGCCTTGGCCGACACCACGTGCGCCTGCAAGGCCATGCCGCGGTACTGGGTCGCCGCGCTGATGTTCACGACGGATCCACCGTTTTCCCGCAGGCATAGCTCGTAAGCCGCCTTCGACACGTTGAACGTCCCCAGCAGGTCGATGTCGACCACGGCTTTGAAGCCGCCTGCGCTCAGGCCGCTGACCGGGACGGGAAAGTTCCCTGCGGCATTGTTGACGACGACGTCGAGCCGGCCGAAGGCCCGGATCACGTCCTCGACGACGGCGGTCACCTCATCGTGGCTCCGCACGTCGCAGACGCCGTAGACGGCCTCGATCCCGGCCTCCCGCAACACCTCAACCGCCGCCTCGAGGTTGGCTTCCTTGCGGCTGCAGATCGCGATCCGGGCGCCGTGGCTGCCCAGCACCCGCGCGATCTCGAGGCCGAGACCCGTGGCCCCGCCGGTGATCAGGGCCGCCTTGCCCTGCAGCAGATCGGTCCGGAACGGGCTGCGCCGGGCGTTCACGCCGTCAAGGGTACGACGGTCAACCATCGGTCGACAGTGGACGTTTTCTTCGCTCACCGCAAGGATCGAGTCATCGACACCCGGCAGGAGGAAAGTGACCCTACGATTCCGAGGGCTTGTGCTGGCCCCGTTGACGGTGGCGCTGGCGATGCTGCTGGCGCCGTCGGCCTCGGCCGACACCTACACAAACCAGCTGGTGGACAAGTTCAGCGCGCAGACCCACGTGTTGGCCGACCCGGGGGCGAATCCGCCGTTGCAGAACCCGGATCGGCTGAACGACCAAATCCTGAGCACCCGGTGGGCGTGGGCTTCGCGACCGCCGATCTGGGTGGCGGCGGTGGCGTCCAACCAGACCGGCGTGACCACCCCGGATGCCATTCACAACGTCATCCTCGGGCGCGATCCCGGATTCAGCGGGATCATTCTGGTCATCGACTCCCGGGGCTACCACGTGCGCGCCTACAACGTGCCCAGGGCGATCGCGGACAGCGTCGATCCGGTCATGAGCCAGTCCGCCAGGGACCACCGAAACGACCCGTACGGCGCGAGCAGTGAATTCGTCAGCAAGATGTCGACGGTGGCTGCGTCCTCCGGCGCACCGGCGGTGACCTCACCCGCGGTGCAGAAGAACCACAACCAGGGATCCGCGCTGTGGACCGCGCTGGCGATCATCGCCATCGGTGTCGCCGTGATCGGCCTGATCTGGTTCGCGGTGAACCGGAACCGCAAGCGCCGCAAGGACACCGACACCAAGGAACAGATCAAGCAGGAGTTGATCACCGTCACCTCGGATGTCAGCGACCTCGACAATGCGGTACTCACCAACAGCGACACGGACGTCAGCGCCGAGCAGACGAAGGCCAATGCGAGCCTCTACGACGCGCGGCAGGCCTACGAGAAGGGTGACTATGGCGCGGCACGCGCGCACCTGAGGGTGGTGGAGTCGACGGTGGCCAAAGCCAACCAGAAGCTGTACCCGGGCCGGGCCGCGCCTAACGTCGCCGACGTCTCCTCGGTGCCGGCGGGCGACCGGAAGCAGGCCTCGGTGCGGACGAGGAATCCCGATACCGGCGATTACGTGACGATCAACAACAACAACTACAGCGCCACCCCGCAGCCCGGTTATCCGCACTACTACGGCGGCGGTTACTACAACGGGATGTTCTTCTACCCGGGTTATTACCCGTACGCGTTCTGGGGTCCGGGTTGGGGTTGGGCTCTCACCGACGTGCTCTTGATGGATGCGCTGCTGGACGACCATTGGGGCGGCGGGTACGACCGCGGCTTCGAGGCCGGCCGGGACTCTGCGTATGCGGACGCGAACTACGACAGCGGGCAAAGCGCCGGCTACGACAGCCAGCAAGGCGACGTCGGGTTCGGAGGCGGTTACGACTCCGGGTTCGGCGGCAACGACAGCTCGTACTCCGGCGGCGGAGACGTGGATTTCGGCGGCGGATGGGACTCGGCCGGCGGCTCCGATTTCGGCGGCGGCAGCTCGGGTTCCGGTGGCGGCGACTTCGGATTCTGACGGAGAAGTAAGGTCTTGCGGATGAGCACGGACGGGATCAACCGGGGCATCCTGCTCGCCATGGTGGTGATCGGGGTGATCGCGTACGCGTTGCTCTACTCGCACGCCTCGGCCGTCTTCCGGGTTCTGGTGCCCGTCGGCCTGGCCGTCGTGGTGGGGCTGATCATCCGCGACGTCGTCAACGCCCGGAAGCGGTGATCTGACGCGGCGTGCGCAAAGCATTTTCCGTGTGATGCATCACGCTCACCCGAGGCCGCCTGGGCCAGCGGTATTCGCCTCTGCCGACGCGTAATCCGCGCGGTTTTGCTGTGGATGCGAGTTTGCTTTGGACCGATCTGCATCCGATGGGTGATACATTCGGGCGATTATGGCAAGACAACCGGTCGCCGACATGGCCAAGGCCGTCGCCGAGATGATCGACACGGGCACCGATCTGACCTGGCGGTATTTGCTGTCCAACCGCAAGGAATTGAGCGCAAGCGCGACGCTGGTGCTCAACAGGGTCAACCGGGAGGGTCCCATGCGGCTGACGGCTCTCGCCGCGGCCGAGGACACGAGCCAACCGGCGATGACCCAGCTGGTCCAGCGGATGGAACGCCAAGGACTGCTCGAGCGGCTGAGCGATCCCGAGGATGGCCGGGCAGCCCTGGTCGCCATCAGCGACGCGGGCCGGGAGCTCTGGGACCTGCGCACGGACCGCCGCAGGGAGCGTCTGGCCGCGCTGCTGACCGGGCTTTCCACCGAGGATGCGCTGACGTTGTGGCTGGCCGCGCAGGTCGCCATGCCAATCCTGCGTCAACTACTCGACATCGCGGCCTCCGAGGCACCGCACCCCGCCGATGCGGCAAAGTGAGCGCGCAGCCACCAATCTGCATAATGCCCACTATGTAAAGATTGGGTGACCCGGGCCTTTGCTCGGCGAAACCGGCAAGTGATAGCCTGCTCGGCCCGCGTTCCGCTTGACGGGCTGCATCATCCACATGATATGAAAATGAGCGTGGGAAGCGACGCCCCGCCGGCAGCCGTCGCCGCGAGGATCGACGCGGCGGCCGCGGCGGCCCATGATGGCATCGGCTCACATACCCGGGCACACGAAGGAGCGGAGCAGTGACTCTGGGCTTGTTTGGACTACTCACCGTCGTTTCCCTCGCACTGGCCGTCACCCTGGCCTCCGTCGCGGCCGTCTACGTTCGACGCCTGGAGCGGCGCAGGCCCCCGCCGATCGCCGAGGAAATCGGCAGCGCGAAAGAAGTGGTCCGCAAGTTGCGCAAGCGGCAACCGATGTCGCCCGAAGAGCTGGATTATGCGCGTCAGGTCGTGTCCGACCGCGCCTCGGTCATGGCGCTGTGCATCCCCGGTGCGTTGTTCATGCTCGGTTGCTTTTACGTGTTCGGCAGCCTCTACCACCTGCACGGGGCCACTCCGTCCGAGCGGACATTCCTCGGGGTGATACCCATGCTCACCTCATCGAACCTCGCGCTTCGCCTGCTCAGCAGCGCCCGGCTGAAAAGGCGTCTGCGCACGGCATCCGTCGCGTCATGAGGACCGCAGGCCCGTTGGCAGGCGTCAGTCACAACCTCTCGAGTTCGCGTTCCGTGCCGCAGGTAGTAATCTCTTTATCGCCGTATGTCAACCAGATTGATATGCGGCCGTCCCGCGGTCCACGGGCGGGGACGCGAGAACGCGGTGGGTAGGACGAGGTCGCGAAAGGTGATGGAGTGAGCCGTCGTTCAGTCGGCAGGACTGTCTTGCAACGAGGCTGGATGCCGTTGGTCACCGTCATCGCGGTCGGGGTGGGCCTGCTGTGCATGTACAAGGTGCACCAGTTCTCCGAACCGGAGCCGGTCATCACCGTCAACGGTCCACAGGCACCCGAGCAGTTCAATCTCAAACGGATCACCTACGAGGTGTTCGGCAACGCCGGCAATGGGGGGAGGCTCGTCTACATCGACATCGACGGTCATCCGCACCAGGTTGATTTCACCGCCCTGCCGTGGTCGCACACGGAGACCACGACGCTCTCGGTGGCGTCCGGAAGCATCTCGGTTCACGTTCGCAGTGGTCAGGTGAGTTGCCGGATGCTGGTGGATGGTGTGGTCCGCGACGAGCAGTCGGACGACCATCCGGACGCCGACGTCGAGTGCAGGGTGAAGTCGGCATGACCGAGCATCGCCTCGACGAGACGCGGCCCAAACGCCCGTTCATCCCCAGGATGGTGCGGACTTTCGCGATCCCGATCATCTTCTTCTGGGGTCTTCTCGCGGTCACCACGAACACCTTCATGCCCCAGGTGGAGCGGGTCGCGGAAGAGCTTGCGGGCCCCATGGTCCCGCATTACGCGCCCTCGCAGCGGGCGCTGCTGCACATCGGTGAGAAGTTCCACGAATCCAACTCGACCAACTTGACCATGGTCGTGTTCGAGGCGAACCGACCGCTGGGAGACGCCGACCACCGGTACTACGACGACCTGATGCGCCGCCTCCAGCACGACACCCGGCATGTGCAGTACGTAATGGACCTGTGGGGCAAGCCATTCACCGCGGCGGGGGCGCAGAGCGTGGACGGCAAATGCACCTACGTGCTCCTGCGTCTCGCCGGTGACATCGGGCAGATCCAGGCCAACCAGTCCGTGGACGCCGTCCGCGACATCATCAAAAAAGACCCGCCCCCGCCCGGCCTGAAGGTCTACGTCAGCGGCGCGGCTCCGTTGGCCTCCGACACGCTCGCCATCGCCAACGCCAGCCTGAACAACGTCACGATCGTCACGATCATCCTCATCGTCGTGATGCTGCTGCTGGTATACCGCACCCCGTCCACCCTTTTGGTGCCCCTGCTCGGGGTGCTCATCGAGATGCTCGTCGCCAAGGGCGTCGTCTCGACGCTCGGGCATTACGGATACATCGAACTGTCCTCGTTCGCCGTGAACATCGTGATCGCGCTGACGCTGGGAGCCGGAACGGATTACGGCATCTTCCTGATGGGCCGATATCACGAGGCTCGGCAGGCGGGCGAAAGCCGCGAGGACAGTTTCTACATCGCGTACAAGGGCGTCGCGCCCATCATCATCGGCTCCGGCCTGACGATTGCCGGCGCGTGTTACTGCTTGACGTTCGCGCGCCTGAACTACTTCCACACCATGGGGCCGGCCGTCGCGATCACCATGCTGTTCACCATCGCCGCGGCGATGACGCTGGGACCGGCGGCACTGACCGTCGGCAGCCTTTTCGGGATGTTCGACCCGAGAACCCCCACCCATGGTCGCCTCTATCGGCGCATCGGCGCGAGCGTGGTGCGCTGGCCGGTCCCGATCCTGGTGGCCAGTACCGCCGTCGTCATGATCGGGGCGATCTTCGTTCCCACCTACCGGCAGAATTACGACGACAGGCAGTACCAGCCGGCCAGTGCGCCAGCCAATTTGGGCTTCCAGGCGGCCGACCGGCACTTCCCGAAGAGCAAGCTCTTCTCCGAGATGCTGATGGTCGAAACCGATCACGATATGCGCAACTCGGCCGACTTCATCTCGCTGGACCGGGTAGCCAGAGCCCTGATCCGTCTGCACGGTGTGGCGATGGTGCAAGGCATGACGCGGCCGTTGGGCCGCGCGCTCGAGCACGCCAGCATCCCCTACCTGTTCACCACGCAGGGCAGCGGCAACGGACAACAGCTCCCGTTCAACCGGGAGCAGAACTCCAACACCGACGCGCAGGCCGACATCCAGGCGCACTCGGTCGAGGTGTTGCGCAAGGAGATCGGCTTCTTCCAGAAGGTGTCCGACGAACTGCACCAGACGGTCCTGACCGTCGAGGACCTACAACGGGTCAGCGACGACATCCGCGACGAGGTCTCCAACGTCGACGACTTCTTCCGCCCGATCAAGAGCTACTTCTATTGGGAGAGACACTGTTTCGACATTCCCATCTGCTGGACGTTCCGTTCGCTGTTCGAGACCATCGATCAGATCGACAAGCTGGCCGACGACATCGCGGATGCGAAGGTGTCGCTGCAGGAGGTGGACAAGACCTTCCCGCAGATCATCGCCCAACTGAAAGCCACCGCCGACGATACCGAGGCACTGCAGTCGAAATTGGTCAACAGCTACGGATCCGCCGATCTGCAAACCGTGCAAACGGAGCAGACTTTCGATGATCTGATCAACGTCGGGAACGACTTCGACAAGTCCCGCAGCGACGACTTCTTCTACATCCCGCACGAGGGATTCGACAACGAGGACGTCAAGACCGGCATGAAGCTGATGATGTCGCCGGACGGCAAGGCGGCCCGTTTCATCGTCACCCACGAGGGCGACGCGATGGGCCCCGAAGGGGTCGAGCACGTCGCACAGTTCCCCGACGCGATCAAAACGATCCTGAAAGAGACCTCGCTGGCGGGCGCGCGGATCTACATCGGCGGTTCGGGATCCAACGACAAGGACATCAAGGAATACGCGATGTCCGACCTCATGATCGCGGCCATCGCAGCCTTCGTGCTGATCTTCCTGATCATGATGTTCATCACGCGAAGTCTGGTGGCGGCGTTCGTGATTCCCGGCACCGTGGCGTTCTCCTATGCCGGCGCGTTCGGGCTTTCCATCCTGGTCTGGCAACACCTCATCGGCCTGCACCTGCACTGGCTGGTCCTGCCGTTGACGTTCATCATCCTGGTGGCCGTCGGGTCGGACTACAACCTGCTGCTGATCAACAGGGTGAAAGAGGAGTTGCACGGCGGAATTCACACTGGTCTCATCCGGGCCCTCGGCAGCACCGGCGGCGTCGTGACGTCCGCCGGTTTGGTGTTCGCCTTCACCATGCTCGCGATGCTCACCAGCGACCTGCGCACCATCGGTCAGGTGGGCTCGACCGTGTGCATCGGCCTGCTGCTCGACACGCTGATCGTGCGTTCGTTCGTGGTGCCGAGCATCCTGCGAATCCTCGGGCCGTGGTTCTGGTGGCCGACTTTGGTGCGCACCCGCCCGGCGGCGGCGCGCTAGCCGGCGCCCTTGCCGTTGTCGACGCGATAAACGGCACCGTGGACGGCGGCCGCGGCGTCGCTCGCCAGGAAGGCGATGACGTTCGCCACGTCGACGGGCTGCATCATGCCGCGCGGGGAAGCGGTGCGCATGATCAGGTCGTAGTTCGGGTTCTCCGGCGCCCTG
>NZ_LZJJ01000153.1:0-10701 GCF_001667625.1 Mycobacterium sp. E1715 | reverse complement strand
CAAGAGCCCCAAACGCGGCCGGCACCGGATGCTCGCCATCGCGGAGCAGCAAGGCACACCGGTCATTTGCACCCAGGGCAAGGTGATCCCGGATTTGATCGCGTGGTGGTGCGAACGCGACGGGGTACGCCCGGACAAGTCACGCAACCACAAGGGCAGCACCTGGGTGCTCTCGCTCGCGGGCGGCCGGCTGGTGTCGGCGGACCACATCGGCGGCGCCCTGGCCGCCAACGTGCGGGCATAACACGCGAATACCCTTCGGGTGCATCGCTGCGCCCCGAAGGGTATTCGCGTCTAGAACTCGACCGATGCCTCAGCGGCGACCGCGACGCGCGGTGGCCTTCTTGGCGGGAGCCTTCTTTGCGGCGGTCTTCTTGGCCGGGGCCTTGGTTGCGGCCTTCTTGGCCGGAGCCTTCTTCGCCACGACCTTCTTCGCCGCGGTCTTCTTGGCCGGGGCCTTGGTTGCGGCCTTCTTGGCCGGGGCCTTGGTCGCCGCCTTCTTGGCCGGAGCCTTCTTGGCGGGAGCCTTCTTGGCGGCGGCCTTCTTGGCGGGAGCCTTCTTGGCGGCCGCCTTCTTCGCCGGAGCCTTCTTGGCGGCCGTCTTCTTGGCCGCACCACTTGCCACTACACCACGCTTCACTGCAGGTCCTTCCGACGGGAGACGCTGTGCCCCAGACACAACCGCTTTGAATTGAGCACCGGGCCGGAACGCCGGCACGGAAGTCGGCTTAACTTTCACCGTCTCGCCGGTACGCGGGTTGCGGGCCACCCGGGCCGCGCGACGCCGCTGCTCGAACACACCGAACCCAGTGATGGTGACGCTGTCACCCTTGTGCACGGCACGCACAATGGTGTCCACAACGTTCTCGACAGCCGCGGTTGCCTGCCGACGGTCGGTGTCCAATTTCTGTGTGAGCACATCAATGAGCTCTGCCTTATTCATCCAATCCCTCCGACGCTAGTGGTCCTCTGTTTGAACCGACTAGTGCACACGGTAAACCCTCACCCAGCAAATTTCCAAGAGCCACGCGCAATTTCAGGGTCGGACAATCGGAAGTTTTCGCAATCCGGTTGCCGCCCTTGACCGGTGGGGGACTGGAATTCCGCCCGAATTAGTTAGGTGAGCGAGAAGAAATTTCGGTCGTCACGACCGCTCAGGAGGCAGGCAGGGTGCGCGGTTTCCACTTCGGATACGCGGCCTCGTATGACTCGATTTTGTCGAGTTTCCGCAGCGTAAGGGCTATATCGTCAAGCCCCTCGAGAAGCCGCCAGGCGGTGTGGTCGTCAATCTTGAACGGCAACACCGTCGTTCCCGCGGTGATATTTCGATCTTGAAGATTGGCAGTGATTTCCAGCCCCGGACTCTGCTCAATGAGCTTCCAAAGGAGTTCCACGCCGTCTTGCGAAACCTCGGCCGCCAGGAGCCCCGCCTTGCCGGCGTTGCCCCGGAAGATGTCACCGAATCGAGACGAGATGACCACCCGGAACCCGTAGTCCATGAGGGCCCACACCGCATGCTCGCGCGACGAGCCGGTCCCGAAATCGGGTCCAGCGACCAGGACCGACCCCCGGTCAAAGGGGCTGAGGTTGAGGACGAATGAGGGATCCGAGCGCCAGCTGGCGAACAGTCCGTCCTCGAAACCGGTTCGGGTGACCCGCTTCAAATACACCGCCGGAATGATCTGATCGGTGTCCACATTGGACCGCCGCAACGGCACACCGATGCCGGTGTGCGTGTGAAATGCTTCCATGCTCTTGCCTTCTTCTCGAATGGATCAGTTCAAATCGGCCGGGGCGGACAACGTGCCGCGAACCGCCGTCGCGGCGGCGACGGCCGGAGACACCAGGTGCGTGCGGCCGCCTTTCCCCTGCCGCCCTTCGAAGTTGCGGTTGGACGTCGCCGCGCACCGCTCTCCCGGCGACAGCTGGTCCGGGTTCATCCCCAGGCACATCGAGCAGCCCGCCTGGCGCCATTCGGCGCCCGCGGCGGTGAAAACGTCGCCCAGCCCTTCGGCTTCGGCCTGCGCGCGCACCCGCATCGACCCGGGCACCACGAGCATCCGCACCCCCGGTGCCAGCTTGCGACCGCGCAGCACGTCGGCGACCACGCGCAGGTCTTCGATGCGACCGTTGGTACAGGAGCCCACGAACACGGTGTCGACGGCGATATCGCGCATCGGGGTGCCGGGACGAAGGTCCATGTAAGCCAACGCCTTCTCGGCGGCCTGCCGCTCGGCGTCGCCGGTCATCAGCTCCGGGTCGGGCACGGCCGCGGACAGCGGTACGCCCTGCCCCGGATTGGTTCCCCAGGTCACGAACGGGCTCAACGTTGTTGCGTCGAGGTGGACCTCGGTGTCGAAGACGGCGCCGGGGTCGGTGTGCAGCTGCTGCCAATAGCGCATCGCCGCCTCCCATTGCTCGCCCTGCGGCGCGTGCGGCTTGTCGCGCAGGAATTCGAAGGTGGTGGCATCCGGTGCCACCATGCCCGCCCGGGCGCCGGCCTCGATGCTCATGTTGCAGATCGTCATCCTGGCTTCCATCGACAGCGATTCGATGGCGCTGCCGCGGTATTCGATGACGTGGCCCTGCCCTCCGCCGGTGCCGATCTTGGCGATCAGCGCGAGAATGATGTCCTTGGCCGTCACACCGGCGGGCAATTCGCCGTCGACATTTACCGCCATGGTCTTGAATGGCCGCAGCGGCAACGTCTGGGTCGCCAGCACATGCTCGACCTCCGACGTGCCGATGCCCATCGCCAGCGCGCCGAATGCGCCGTGCGTCGATGTGTGACTATCCCCACAGACAACGGTCATTCCGGGTTGCGTGAGCCCCAATTGCGGCCCGACGACATGCACGATGCCCTGTTCGATATTGCCCATCGGGTAAAGGCGGACGCCGAATTCGGCGCAGTTTCGGCGCAACGTCTCGACCTGAGTGCGCGACACCGGGTCGGCGATCGGCTTGTCGATGTCGACCGTGGGCACGTTGTGATCCTCGGTGGCCAGCGTCAGATCGGGGCGCCGCACCGGACGGCCCGCCAGGCGCAAACCGTCGAAGGCCTGCGGGCTGGTGACCTCGTGCACCAGATGCAGATCGATGTAGATCAGGTCGGGCGCGTCAGCGGCCCCTTTGTCCACAACGTGGTCCTCCCAGACCTTTTCGGCCAGGGTGCGCGGCTTGCCGGATCCCATCTGAAAACTCGCCTCTATTCCTGGTGCGCGGCTCGCCGATCCACCACGGGCTGTGATCTCAGAATGCGAGACGCTAGTATCTTCTTGTGAGACAGCATAGCGGCATCGGCGTCCTCGACAAAGCCGTGAGTGTCCTGCACACGATCGCCCAATCCCCGTGCGGACTGGCCGAACTGTGCGAACGGACCGGATTACCCAGGGCCACCGCGTATCGGCTGGCCGCCGCGCTCGAAATCCATCGCCTGCTGGGCCGCGACGACGAAGGGCGCTGGCTACTGGGCCCGGCCATCACCGAGCTCGCCGCCCACGTCAACGATCCGCTGCTGGCCGCCAGCGCGGGCGTGCTGCCCCTGCTGCGTGAGACCACGGGCGAGAGCGTGCAGCTGTACCGCCGCGAAGGCACGACGCGGGTCTGTGTGGCCGCCCTGGAACCCGCTGCGGGCCTTCGCGATACCGTGCCGGTCGGGGCTCGACTGCCGATGACCGCGGGCTCGGGCGCCAAGGTGCTGCTGGCCCACAGCGACGCGGCGACGCAAAAGGCGGTGCTGCCGACGGCGAAGTTCACCGAGCGCACGCTCGCCGAAGTGCGGCGGCGCGGCTGGGCGCAAAGCGTGGCCGAGCGAGAGCCCGGCGTCGCGAGCGTGTCGGTTCCCGTGCGCGATGGCCGGGGCGCCGTCATCGCCGCCATCTCCGTGTCGGGACCCGTCGACCGGATCGGCCGCCGTCCCGGCGCGCGCTGGGCCGCCGACCTGTTGTCCGCGGCCGACGCGCTCACCCGCCGGCTGTAGGGCCGCCAAGTCGGGTGTGCATCGATGGCGTTGCGAGTGCAACTATGGCGGCGAAGTCGCCAAAATCCCGCCGCACACGCACACCCGACGCCATCAGCGCACACTGAACGCCACCAGCGCACGCTCGACCGGACGTCGCCTGACAGACTGACCGCCATGGGAACCAATCAGCGCGCGAGCATCGTCATGTCGGAAGACGAAATCGCCGACTTCGTCGTCAAGAGCCGCACCGGAACGCTGGCCACCGTCGGCCCCGACGGCCAGCCGCATCTGACCGCAATGTGGTATGCCGTCGTGGACGGAGAAATCTGGCTGGAAACCAAGGCCAAGTCGCAGAAAGCGGTCAACCTCAAACGGGATCCGCGGGTGAGCTTCCTGATCGAGGACGGCGACACCTACGACACACTGCGTGGGGTCTCATTCGAGGGCGTCGCGGAGATCGTCGACGATCCCGACATGTCGCACCGCGTCGGGGTCAGCGTGTTCGAGCGCTACACCGGGCCCTACACCGACGAGATGAAGCCCTTCGTGGAGCAGATGATGAACAAGCGCGTCTGCGTGCGCATCGTCGCTCAGCGCGCGCGGTCATGGGATCACCGCAAACTCGGCCTGCCGGCCATGCCGGTGGGTGGGTCCACGGCACCAGCCGTGTTGGGAACCGGTCAATAGTTTTGTAGCCCCGATGGGATTCGAACCCACGCTACCGCCGTGAGAGGGCGGCGTCCTAGGCCGCTAGACGACGGGGCCAGACACGATCCGAGGTGTCAGCATAGCTCACACGTCAAAGGCCACCTAATCGCTTGAGGTGGCGAGATTTTGCTGGGGTACCAGGACTCGAACCTAGAATGGCTGAACCAGAATCAGCTGTGTTGCCAATTACACCATACCCCATTGGCTGCCTAAAACCGCTGGTCAGCGGTCACTCTGAGCGATAACGCGCCGCTCCGGGGACCGCCGCTGCCAGCCGTTGTCGGCCTTTGCGAACCGCAGTGCAGACTACCAAAGACTCGGCACACAATCCGCACGCGATGTCTTCGCCTAGCCGCCGACCGTTTCGCGTGCGGCGCGTAACCGCTGCAGGCTGCGCTCACGGCCCAGCAGCTCCAGCGATTCGAACAACGGCGGGCTCACGGTCGTTCCGGTGGCCGCAACCCTGATCGGACCGAAGGCCTTGCGCGGTTTGAGGCCTAAATCCTCGATGAGGGTCGCCTTGAGCGCGGGCTCGATCTGGGCTGTCGTCCACTCCGACAGGCCGTCCAGCGCGGCCAGCGCGGCGTCCAGCACGGCGACCGCCTCCGGGCCGAGCTCCTTGGCGGCGGCCTTGGGATCGATGCCGTACTCGTCGTCGTTGAGGAACTTCAGCAGCTCCCACGCGTCGGCGAGCACCACGATGCGCGTCTGCACCAGGTCGGCGGCGGTGGCGAACGCCGGATCGTCCAACCCGAGGCGGTGGCCGTGCACGTCGAAGTAGTCGCGCAGCCGGCCCACGAAGTCGGCCGGCTCGAGCATCCGGATGTGCTCGGCGTTGAGCGCGTCGGCCTTTTTCTGGTCGAACCGCGCGGGGTTGGAGTTGACGTCGACGACGTCGAACGCGGCCACCATCTCGTCGAGACTGAACAGGTCGTGGTCGTCGGCGATGGCCCAGCCCAGCAGCGCCAGATAATTGAGCAGCCCCTCCGGGATGAAGCCCCGGTCGCGGTGCGCGAACAGGTTCGACTGCGGGTCGCGCTTGGACAGTTTCTTGGTCCCCTCCCCCAACACCGTTGGCAGGTGGGCGAACTCCGGGACGCGCTCGGCGACGCCGATCCGAATCAGCGACTGATAGAGCGCCAGCTGGCGTGGGGTGGACGGCAGCAAGTCCTCGCCCCGCAGCACATGGGTGATCCTCATCAGCGCGTCGTCGCACGGGTTGACCAAGGTGTACAACGGATCTCCGTTGGCGCGGGTCAGCGCGAAGTCGGGCACGCTGCCGGCGGCGAAGTTCGTGGGCCCGCGCACCAGGTCGTTCCAACCGAGGTCTTGGTCGGGCATCCGCAGCCGCACCACCGGCTTGCGCCCCTCGGCGAGGAACGCGGCCCGCTGGGCGTCGGTGAGTTGCCGGTCGAAGTTGTCGTATCCCAGTTTCGGGTTGCGGCCCGCCGCGATGTGGCGCGCCTCAACCTCTTCCGGGGTCGAGAACGCGTAGTAGGCCTCGCCCGCTTCGAGTAGCTTGGCCACCACGTCGCGGTAGATCTCCTTGCGCTGCGATTGGCGGTACGGGCCGTAGGGCCCGCCGACCTCGGGCCCCTCGTCCCAGTCCAAGCCGAGCCAACGCAGCGCGTCCAGTAGCGCCAAATAGCTTTCCTCGCTGTCGCGTTCGGCGTCGGTGTCCTCGATCCGGAACACGAACGTGCCACCCGTGTGCCGGGCGTAGGCCCAGTTGAACAGCGCGGTGCGGACCATTCCGACGTGCGGCGTGCCGGTGGGCGAGGGGCAGAACCGGACCCGGACTTTCGCTTCCGCCGTCACGACTTGCCCTTACGGACCACGGGATTGGACAGGGTGCCGATGCCCTCGATGGTGATCGACACCGTGTCGCCGTCCTCGATCGGGCCGACCCCGGCCGGCGTTCCGGTGAGGATCAGGTCGCCGGGCAGCAGGGTCATCACGGCCGAAATCCATTCGACGATGGCGCCGACGTCATGGATCATCAGCGAGGTGCGGCTGTGTTGCTTCACTTCGCCGTTGACCTCGGTTCGGATTTCGAGATCCGCCGGGTCGACATCGGTGACGATCCACGGTCCCACCGGGCAGAAGGTGTCGTGTCCCTTCGCCCGCGTCCACTGGCCGTCGGCCTTCTGTTGATCGCGGGCCGAGACGTCGTTGCCGACGGTGTAGCCCAGGATGCTGTCGGCCGCCTCGGCGGCCGTGACGTCCTTGCAGGGCCGGCCGATGACCACGGCCAGCTCGCCCTCGAAATGCACGGGTGATGCGTTGGCCGGCAACCGAATCGGCACATTCGGGCCGACGATCGCCGTGTTGGGCTTGAGGAAGATGATCGGATCTTGCGCGGCCGGACCGGTGAGCTCGGTCATCTCCGCGATGTGATCGGTGTAGTTCTTGCCGATGCAAACCACCTTGCTGGCCAGTATCGGGGCCAGCAGCCGCACGTCGGGCAGCGGCCACGAGCGGCCGGTGAAGTTCGGCGTGCCAAACGGATGCTCGGCGATCTCGCGGGCAATCATCGCGGCGGGATCGGTGAGTTCGCCCTCGATGCTGACGAAGGCGACACCGTCGGGGCTGGCGATTCGACCAAGGCGCATTTCGTTGAGCCTACTAATGAGCGGTTGCCTCATCGCAATGGCAGCAGGCACACGAGTATTACCAGCGGTTTTGCCGCGTATGCAAGCATGGGGAATGCAGACCGGGACGGCCGCGACGCGGGACCTGGGCGCGGGCGCGCGCTGGTCCATCATGGTCGCATCGCTGGTGGCCACCGCGAGCTCCTTCCTCTTCATCAATGGCGTCGCGTTCCTGATCCCGTCGCTGCAATCGGCGCGGGGAATCCCGCTCGACGAAGCCGGTCTGTTGTCCTCGATGCCCAGTTGGGGCATGGTCGTCACGCTGGTGCTGTGGGGTTACGTCCTGGACCGGGTGGGCGAGCGTCTGGTGATGGCCGCGGGTTCGGCGCTCACCGCCGTGGCGGCCTACGCCGCGGCCTCGGCGCATTCGATGGTGCTCATGGCGGTCTATTTGTTTCTCGGCGGCATGGCGGCCGCGAGCTGCAACACCGCCGGCGGGCGGCTGGTGTCGGCGTGGTTTCCGCCGCACCAACGCGGCCTCGCGATGGGCTTCCGCCAAACCGCGCAACCCCTCGGAATCGCCTTGGGAGCGCTGGTCATTCCCGAGCTGGCCGAGCACGGGCCAAGTACGGGGCTCAGGTTCACGGCGTTGGCGTGCGCCCTGGGAGCGGCAGCCAGCGCGGTCGGCATCATCGACCCGCCGCGCAAGCCGCGGGAGAAAGCCGCCGACACCGAACTCGCCAGCCCCTACCGAGGGTCGTTGACGCTGTGGCGAATTCACACGGTCGCCGGTCTGATGATGGTGCCGCAGACGGTGACCGTCACGTTCATGCTGGTGTGGCTGATCAAGAATCTGAACTGGTCGGTCGCGGCCGCCGGCAGTCTGGTCACCCTCTCGCAGCTGCTGGGCGCCGTCGGCCGCGTCTTGGTGGGCCGCTGGTCCGACCGGATCGGTTCGCGAATGCGCCCGGTGCGCCTCATCGCGGGCGCGGCCGCCGTCACGCTGTTCCTGTTGGCCTGGGCCGATTTCCTGAATTCGAGCTATCAGGCGCCGCTGATGGTGGCCATCTCGGTGATCGCCGTGCTCGACAACGGGCTGGAGGCCACGGCCATCACCGAATTCGCCGGTCCGTTCTGGAGCGGGCGCGCCCTGGGCATCCAGAACACCACCCAGCGGGTGATGGCCGCCGCGGCGCCACCGCTATTCGGCGCCTTGATCACCGCCGCGAAATATCCGAATGCGTGGATGTTGTGCGGACTGTTCCCAATGATCGCGGTGCCCCTGGTTCCCGCGCGCCTGCTCCCGCCCGGCCTGGAAACTACAGCGCGGAAGCAATCCGTTCGCCGACTTCGGTGGTGGCGAGCCGTTCGCTCCCACGCGCTGCCAGGTAGGCCTCGACGGCCCGATCCACCCGGCTAGCGGCATCGTCCTCGCCGATATGGGCGAGCAGCAGCGCCACCGACATGATCGCCGCGGTCGGGTCGGCGATGCCCTGGCCCGCGATGTCCGGCGCGCTGCCGTGCACCGGCTCGAACATCGACGGGTTCGTCCGCGTGGCGTCGATATTCCCGCTGGCGGCCAACCCAATTCCGCCACACACCGCCGCCGCCAAGTCGGTGATGATGTCGCCGAACAGGTTGTCGGTGACGATCACGTCGAAGCGCCCTGGGTCGGTCACCATGAAGATGGTGGCGGCGTCGACGTGTTGGTACGCGACTTCGACGTCGGGGTACTGCTCCCCGACCTCGGCCACGATGCGCGCCCACAGCTTGCCGGCGAACGTCAGCACGTTGGTCTTGTGCACCAGCGTCAGGTGCTTGCGCCGCCGCTGCGCGCGCTCGAATGCGTCGGCCACCACGCGGCGCACGCCGAAGGCGGTGTTCAGGCTCACCTCGGTGGCAACCTCGTTGGGCGTGCCGGTGCGGATGGCGCCGCCGGTGCCCGTGTAGGGACCCTCAGTCCCCTCACGCACGACCACGAAATCGATGTCGGGGTTTCCGGCGAGCGGGCTTGCCACACCGGGATACAGCCGGCCCGGGCGCAGGTTGACGTGATGATCGAGCTCAAACCGCAGGCGCAGCAACAGACCCCGCTCCAGCACGCCGCTGGGCACCGACGGATCGCCGATCGCGCCGAGCAGGATGGCGTCGTGCTGGCGCAGTTCGGCGAGCACCGATTCCGGCAAGAGCTCACCGCTGGCGTGAAAACGCCGGGCGCCCAAGTCGTATTCGGTCTTCTGGACACCGGGCAGCACCGCGTCGAGCACCTTGAGGGCCTCGGCCGTCACTTCCGGCCCGATACCGTCGCCGCCGATGACCGCCAACTTCATTGCGCCGCTCCTCGTTCTGCATCGTCGACGGCGCGCTTCACGACAGATCAACCACCTCAAGCTTGTTGGCGCCCACCGCCGAACCGATCTCCGATCGCACCTCGCTCGGCACGTCCCGGTCCAGCCGCAACAGGATCGTCGCGCCCGGGCCCTCGGCGTCCTCGGACAGCTGCGCGGCCTGGATGTTCACACCGGCCGAGCCGAGCAGGGTGCCGATCTTGCCCAGCGCCCCGGGTTGGTCGACGTAGTTGATCACCAGGTTGGTGCCGCGAGCGCGCAAATCGAAGTTGCGGCCGTTGATCTGGACGATCTTCTCCACCAACTGCGGCCCGGACAGCGTGCCGGCCACGTTGACGGCGCTGCCGTCGGCGGCGACCGCGCGCACGTCGACGACGCTGCGGTGGTTCGGGCTCTCCGAGGCCGTGGTGAGCTCCGCGGTGACGCCGCGCTCGTCGGCCAGCGCCGGTGCGTTGACGAACGTGACCGGCCCCTCGACCACCGCCGAGAACAGTCCGCGCAGAGCCGAAAGCTTCAGCACCTCAACGTCTTCGGAGGCCAGCTCGCCGCGCACTTGCACCGACACCGAAACCGGCGGCCCGGCGGACAACGAGGCGGCCAGCACGCCGAGCTTGCGCACCAGGTCCAGCCAGGGCGCCACCTCTTCGTTGACCACGCCGCCGCCGACGTTGACGGCGTCGGGAACGAATTCCCCGGCCAGCGCCAGTTTCACGCTTTCGGCTACGTCGGTGCCCGCCCGGTCCTGGGCCTCGGAAGTGGATGCGCCGAGGTGCGGGGTGACCACCACCTGCGGCAGCTCGAACAGCGGGCTGTCGGTGCACGGCTCTTTGGCGTAGACGTCGAGACCGGCCGCCCGGACGTGGCCGCTGCTCACCGCCTCGGCCAGCGCGGCCTCGTCGATCAGGCCGCCGCGGGCGGCGTTGACGATGATGACGCCCGGCTTGGTCTTGGCGAGCGCTTCCTTACCGATGAGGCCCGCCGTCTCGGGCGTCTTCGGCAGGTGCACCGAGATGAAGTCTGCGCGGCCCAGCAGGTCGTCGAGGGGCAGCAGTTCGATGCCCAGCTGCGCAGCCCGCGCCGGCGAGACGTAGGG
>NZ_LZJJ01000152.1:0-8569 GCF_001667625.1 Mycobacterium sp. E1715 | reverse complement strand
AAGTCACGTCCCGTGCGTTATGCAAATCACACAATGTGCGTTACGCTCGGCCGGTGGCGCAGTTAACCTTCCAGCGCGCCCGCACCGAGGAGAAGAAGCGCCAACGTGCGGAGGCACTCGTGGAAGCCGCGCGTTCACTGGCGCTCGAGACCGGCGTCGCGTCGGTCACGTTGACCGCCGTCGCCAATCGGGCCGGCATTCACTACTCCGCCGTCCGTCGTTACTTCACCTCGCACAAGGAAGTGCTGCTGCACCTGTCCGCCGAAGGGTGGGTGCGCTGGTCGAACACGGTGTCCGAGAAGCTCGCCGCACCCGGCCGCAAGTCGCCGCCGCAAATCGCCGAGACACTGGCCGACGCCCTCGCCCAGGACCCGCTGTTCTGCGACCTGCTGGCCAACCTGCACCTCCACCTCGAGCACGAGGTGGACGTCGAGCGGGTCGTGGAGGTCAAGCGCATCAGCACCGCCGCCACGCTCTCGCTCGCCGATTCCATCGAGAGCGCGCTGCCCGAACTCGGCCGCTCGGGGTCGCTCGACATTCTGCTCGCCGCGTACTCGCTGGCGGCCACGCTGTGGCAGGTCGCCAACCCGCCGGAGCGCCTCAACGATGCCTATGCCGAGGAGCCGGAAGTGATTCCGCCCGAATGGAATCTGGACTTCGCCTCGGCCCTCACCCGCTTGCTGACGGCGACGTGCGTCGGCCTCATCGCGGAGAAGCCATGATCAGGGGGAAGGACTTGGGGTGCCCATGACGACGACTGAGCCAAGAACCGAGCCGCTCGAGAGACAAGGCTCTGCCGGCGGGAAGGGAAACGATGCCGCTCCGCGGCGCGCCGGGAAGAGGGGGCTGTTGGGGCGGTCCTGGTTGGTGCTCACGATCGCGGCTGTCGTCGCGCTGTCCGGATTCGTCGTCTACCGATTGCACGGCGTCTTCGGTGTTCACAAGGGTTCGTTCGGTGGCGGCACGTCGGGCGAGGTGCTCGATGAGTTCAACGCCAAGACGATCACGCTCCAGGTCTGGGGCTCACCGGGCAGCACCGCAACCATCAACTACCTCGACGAGAACTCCCATCCGCAACAGGCCCTCAACGTGCCCCTGCCGTGGAGCATCGTGCTGAGTTCCACGAAGCCCGGCATCCCGGCAAACCTGATCGCGCAGGGAGACGGCAGCTGGATCGCCTGCCAATTCGTCGTGAACAACCACGACGGGCACGGTGACGTCATCAAGGCCCCGAATCGCTCAGATTCCAACGAAAACGTGAACCCCTTCGTCTACTGCCTGGACAAGTCCGCATGAGCGAGCCAAGTGAGGCTGAATCTGCCGCGCCGCCAATCTCGCAGCCGCTGATCCCGCCGTTCCTGCCGCGGATGATCCACCGGCTCGCCCTGCCGATCGTCCTGATCTGGTTGGCCATCGTGTTCGTCACGAACACCGCGGCCCCGCAGCTGGAGGCGGTCGCCAAAAACCACTCGGTGTCGATGAGTCCGACTGACGCGGCTTCCTTTCAGTCGATGATGAAGGTCGGATCGACGTTCAAAGAATTCAACTCCGACAACTCGGCCATGATCTTGCTGGAGGGCGACAAGCCCCTCGGGGCAGAAGCGCACCGCTATTACGACGAGATCGTCAGGCGCGTCGAGCAAGACAAGAAGCACGTTCAGCACGTGCAGGATTTCTGGAGTGATCCGCTGACGGCGGCGGGTTCCCAGAGCCACGACCAGAAGGCCGCGTACGTCCAGGTTTACCTCTCCGGCAACATGGGCAGCGGGCAGGCCAGCGAGTCTGCCCTGGCCCTGCGCAAGATCGTGGACTCGGTGCCCGCGCCGCCGGGAATCAAGGCATACGTCACCGGCGCGGGTCCGCTGTTCGCCGACCAGTCCCACGCGGGCGAGAAGGGCGTCGCGCTCGTCACCCTTGTCACTTTTTTGGTGATCGTGGTGATGCTGCTGTTCGTCTACCGCTCGGTGACCACCATGCTGATCATGCTGGCGATGGTGTTCATCGAGTTGGCCGCGGCTCGCGGCGTCGTTGCCTTGCTGGCCAACTACGAAATCATCGGACTATCCACGTTCGCCAACAATTTGTTGGTGTTGATGGCGATCGCCGCCGGAACGGACTACGCGATTTTCGTGGTCGGCCGCTACCACGAGGCCCGCGGTCTGGGCGAGACCCGCGAACAAGCCTTCTACACCATGTTCCATAGCACCGCGCATGTCGTGCTCGGGTCGGGCCTGACCATCGCCGGCGCGATGTACTGCCTGAGCTTCTGCCGATTGCCGTATTTCCAGTCATTGGGCGCACCATGCGCCATCGGCATGTTGGTAGCGGTGCTCGCCGCGTTGACCCTGGGCCCCGCAGTGCTGACCGTCGCGTCGTTCTTCAAGCTCATGGATCCGAAGCGCAAGCTGGCGACTCAGGGCTGGCGTCGCATCGGCACCGCGGTCGTCCGCTGGCCCGCCCCGGTTCTCGCGGTGACCATCGGGATCGCATTGGTTGGCCTGCTCGCCCTGCCCGGCTACAAGACGGACTACGACAACCGCCATTTCCTGCCGGCGGACACCCCGGCCAATGTCGGCTATGCCGCCGCGGACCGGCACTTCGACCAGGCTCGGCTCAATCCCGAGTTGTTGATGATCGAAACCGATCACGACTTGCGCAACCCGGCCGACTTCCTGGTCCTGGACAAGGTTGCCAAGGCGGTCTTCCACATCCCCGGCATCGGCCGGGTGCAGACCATCACCCGGCCGTTGGGCACGCCACTCGACCACAGCACCCTCGGTTTTCAGATGAGCGCACAAGCCGCGGGGCGGATCCAGACCCAGCACTATCAGGACGAGCAGGCGGCGAACCTGCTCAAGCAGGCCGACGAGCTGAAGAAGACCATGGCCACCCTGCATGAACAGATGCGGGTGACCCAAGACCTCAGCAACACGACCCACGAAACCACCAGGCTCACCAAAGAAACCGTGAAGATCACCGAGGCGTTGCGCGACGACATCGCCAACTTCGACGACTTCTTGCGGCCGATCCGCAGCTTTTTCTACTGGGAGCGGCACTGCTACGACATCCCGGTCTGCTGGGCGCTACGGTCGGTCTTCAACGCGCTCGACGGCATCGACCAGGTGGCCCAGAACATCGTGGAGCTCAGCGCGAATCTGGACAAGCTGGACCGGATTCAGCCGGAGTTGGTGGCGCTCATCCCGCCGCAGATCGAGAGTCAGCAGCGCAACCTCGACACCATCATGTCGAACTACGCGACCACGATGGGGCTCAACGAACAGGCGAAAGCGCAGGCGGACAACGCCACCGCGCAAGGCGACGCCTTCGACAAAGCGAAGAATGACGACACGTTCTACCTCCCGCCGGAGGCGTTCAAGAGCCCGGATTTCGCGCGGGGTTTGAAGAACTTCATTTCACCGGACGGGCACGCGGTCCGGTTGATCATCTCCCATGAAGGCGACCCGGCGAGTCCAGAAGGCATCAGCCACATCGAGCCGATCAAACAGGCCGTGCACGAGGCGATCAAGGGCACGCCCTGGGAGGGCTCCAAGGTCTACCTCGGCGGTACCGCCGCGACGTACAAGGACATGCACGACGGCTCCGACATCGACCTGCTGATCGCCGGAATTGCCGCAGCCACACTGATTTTCATCATCATGCTGGTGATCACCCGAAGCGTCGTGGCGGCCTTCGTGATCGTCGGCACGGTGTTGCTGTCACTGGGCGCCTCATTCGGACTCTCCGTGCTGCTCTGGCAGTACATCCTGGGCATGAAGTTGCACTGGATGGTGCTGGCGATGGCGATCATCCTGCTGCTGGCGGTCGGTTCGGACTACAACCTGTTGCTGATATCTCGGTTCAAGGAGGAAATCCACGCCGGGCTCAGAACGGGGACGATCCGCGCGATGGCCGGTTCGGGCTCGGTGGTGACCTCCGCCGGTCTGGTCTTCGCCGCCACCATGGCCACGTTCATGTTCAGCCCGTTGCTGGTGATGGCCCAGGTGGGCACGACGATCGCGCTGGGTCTGCTATTCGACACCTTGATCGTGCGGTCGTTCATGACGCCGTCGCTGGCCACCTTGCTCGGGCGCTGGTTCTGGTGGCCGCAGCACGTGCGGCCACGCCCGGCCAGCACCATGCTGCGACCGTACGGACCGCGTCCCGCCGTGCGCGAATTCCTTCTCAAGAACGTCGAGGAGCGTCCGGCGGGCGGAGTGGTACAGCCGCGCTGACCCTGCGGGACAAAAAAATCCGCGCGTCCCCTTCCTCTCAGGGACGCGCGGATTCTTGAGGCGTTAGGCCCAGTTCCACACCGACATGTCGCCGGGCGGGTATTGGGCGCACACGTCGGTGGCCTTCGCGACGACGCCCTTGTTGTTGAAGAAGAGCTTCATGTGGTTGGGCCACGCGTACCACAGCGGGTCGTTGTTGTAGAAGTTCTCGGAGTAGGTGCGGCGGTCCTCCGGCGACAGTGAGTAGAACCAGTGCACCTTGTCGATCGTCGCCTGCTGGACGTTCGGGTGGTTGTTGAAGTCGATCATGTAGCGCTGGTAGTACACCGGGCTGGTATCGCGGGTTGCCGCCATGATCTGCTCGGCGTCGCACGTGGTGTTGATCATCCTGCGCGGAATCGGGAAGTCCTCCGTCGAATCGGCGACGGCGGTCTTCGGGAAGACCGCCGCGGCGATGCCGAGGGCGAGGAAGGCGGCGCCTGCGCGCAAGCCGGTGTTCAGCCGAGACATAGCTGTAACGGTAACACTTTTTGACCGGCGGCCGCCAGGTTCCTAGTTTGTCTCAGCATTGGTCCCGATCAGGCACGATGACGTGTGAGGGGTCGGGCCGCAGCTCCGGCGGGGCCTGGCTGTAGTCGCCGAACGGGCCGTCGCGGCGCTCGACGGCCGCCCGCACGCCCTGGGTTTCGGCCGTGTTGATGAAATCGAGCGCGTCGGGAGTGTTGCGCATCAGGCCGTCGAGGATGCCGCCCAGCGTCTGGGTGGACGCCAACCCCATGTTCTCGTAGGCCTGGTTGACGATCAGCTTCTGCGCCCGCAGCTGCGACAGCGGGATGCGCGCGAGCTCGGCGGCGATCTCGGCGACCCGGGCCTCCAGGCGTTCGAACGGCACCGCCTCGTTGATCAGCTCGATCTCGGCCGCCTGGACGCCGGTCAGCGGCCGGCCCGTCAGCGAATGCCACTTGACCTTGGCGAAACTGAGCCGGTAGAGCCACATCCCGCTCAGGTATGCGCCCCACATCCGGCTGTACGGGGTGCCGATCACCGCGTCCTCGCTGGCGATGACCAGGTCCGCGCACAACGCGTAGTCGCTGGCCCCGCCGACGCACCAGCCATGCACCTGGGCGATCACCGGCTTGGACGCCCGCCAGATCGCCATGAACTTCTGCGTCGGCGCCGTCTCACGGGCGGTGACCATCGCGAAGTCCTTGCCGGGGTCCCAGCGGCCGTCGGTCATCATGGCCTCGCCCCACTGCTGAAAGCCGCCGCCGAAGTCGAAGCCACCCGAGAAGGCGCGGCCGGCGCCGCGCAGCACGATGACCTTGATCTGCGGGTCGCGCTCCGCCAGCCCGACGGCCGCCTCGATCTCGTCGGGCATGGGCGGCACGATGGTGTTGAGCTGCTCCGGACGGTTCAGCGTGATGGTGGCCACCGGGCCGGCCGTGGTGTACAGCAGCGTCTGGAAGTCGCTCCCTGGCATGGCTTCCTTAGGGGTCGGGCTGTCGGTTTTCCGGCGACGACGCGTAGATGCGGTCACCGATCTTGAGATAGGGCGTCGTCAGGTAGGCCGACATGACGACCAGGCCGGTGAAGATCACCGCCACGCAGACGGCGTTGGGCCAGAGCTTGCCCGTGCCGATCGCGAAACACACGGTGCCGATCGCCGCGGTCGCCCAGTAGAACCGCCGGCCGGCCCGGCGGTCACCGATGAACCGGTAGCGCGCCTGCGCCGCCGAAACCAGCACGAAGATCAATCCGGTCGCCAGCAGGGTGAGTTCGATGCGTTGGGTCGCGGACACGTCGACGATCTTATGACCCGGTCAATGGGCCGGCCAGCATCCGCCACAGGAACGAATAGGTGAGCGCCGACTTGAACGCCACCTGCTGGTTGTCGGCCGCGCCGGCGTGCCCGCCCTCGATGTTCTCGTAGTAGAAGACGGGGTGCCCGGCCGCCTCGAGGGCGGCCGTCATCTTGCGCGCATGGCCCGGATGCACGCGATCGTCGCGGGTCGAGGTGGTCATCAGCACCGGCGGGTAGTGGCGCGTCGCCGAAATGTTCTGATAGGGCGAATATTCGGAGATGAACGCCCAGTCACCCGGGTCGTCGGGGTCGCCGTATTCGGCCATCCACGACGCGCCGGCCAGCAGCAGGTGGTAGCGCTTCATGTCCAGCAGCGGGACGCTGCACACCAGCGCACCGAATCTGTCGGGGTACCGGGTCAGCATGATGCCCATGAGCAGGCCGCCGTTGCTGCCGCCCTGCGCGCCGAGCTGATCCACGGTCGTGATGCCGCGGTTCACCAAATCCGTTGCCACCGCGGCGAAGTCCTCGGCCACCTTGTGCCGGTTCTCGCGCATGGCCTGGGTGTGCCAGCGGGGGCCGTACTCGCCGCCGCCACGGATGTTGGCGAGCACGTAGGTGCCGCCACGGGCCAGCCAGAGCCGGCCGAGCACGCCGCTGTAGGCGGGGGTGTTCGCGGATTCGAAGCCGCCGTAGCCGTACAGCATGGTCGGGCCCGGGCCCGCCGCGTCGGCCGGCCGCACCACGAAGTAAGGGATCGAGGTGCCGTCGTCCGATTCCACGAAATGCTGTGCCACGGAGAGGTTTTCGGCGTCGAAGAAGGCGGGCGCCGACTTGACCTGCTCGAGTGGGCCGGCGCCGGTGCCGCGCATGAGCCGGGAGGGTGTGACGAATCCGTTCGAGTCGAGGAAGAACTCGTCGCCTTTGTCGTCGGCGGCGACGACGACGGTGTTGGTCGCCTCCGGAATGCCGGCGACCGGCTCACGGCGCCAGTCGCCGTGTGACGAGGGCGGCGTGACGATTTCCACGCGGCTTGCCACGTCGGCGAGGCTGACCATCAACAACCGGTCCCGCGTCCATGCGTAGTGATTCAGGGCGGTGTGCTCGTCGGGCGAGAACACCACACTCAATTCGGCCGTGCCCGCGAGGAATTCGTCGTAACGGGCCGCCAGCAGAGAACCGGCGGGGTAGCTCTGGGCGCCGTAGAACCAGTCGGTGCGCAGCTCGATCAACAGCCATTCGCGGTGTATCGACAAGCTCGCGTCGGTGGGCGCGTCGATCCGGATCAGCTCCGGGCCCCGCAGTTCATAGACCTCTTCGTTCCAGAAGTCCAGGGCCCGCCCCAACACCGTGCGCTCGAAGCCTTCGGTTCGGTCCACCGTCGCGGACACGCTGACGTCGGTGGGGGCGCCCTCGAACACGGTTTCCGCATCGGTCAGCGCGGTGCCGCGGCGCCACCGCTTGATCACGCGGGGGTAGCCCGAATCGGTGAGCGAGCCGTCGCCGAAATCCGTGCCGACCAGCACGGTGTCGGGGTCCACCCAGGCGACCTGGGACTTGGCCTCCGGCAGCGCGAAACCATCGGCGACGAATTGGCGTGTCGCCATGTCGAATTCGCGGACGATGGAGGCGTCCGAGCCGCCCCTGGACAGCGAGACCAGCGCGCGCGTGTACTCCGGTTCGATGACACGGGCGCCTGCCCACACCCACTTCTCGTTGTCAGCTCGCCCCAGTTCGTCTACGTCGATCAGCACGTCCCACTCGGGGGCGTCGGTGCGATAGCTGTCCAATGTGGTGCGCCGCCACAGCCCGCGCGGGTTGGCGGCGTCGCGCCAGAAGTTGTACAGGTACTCGCCGCGGCGGACCACGTACGGGATGCGGGCATCGGTGTCGAGCACCTCGAGCGCCTCGACGCGCATCCGCTCGAATTCCGCGTCGCGGAACGCCGCCAGCGTCGGTTCGTTGCGCGCCCGCACCCAATCCAGCGCCTCGTCGCCGGTGACATCCTCGAGCCACAGGTAGGGGTCTTGGGCATCTTCGCGGTCGGCGGCGGCGTGTGAGGTCATGGACGCCATTGTGGCCTCCGGCGGTAGTGTGAGGTGTATTACACCGACGAGCGAAGGGCCGAGCAGATGACTGTTTTCGCACGTCCAGGTTCCGCTGGGGCCTTGATGTCGTACGAATCCCGCTACGACAACTTCATCGGGGGGCAGTGGGTGCCGCCGGCGCAGGGCCGCTACTTCGAGAACCCGACACCGGTGACCGGCCAGCCGTTCTGCGAGGTGGCCCGGTCCGACGAGGCCGACATCGAAAAGGCGCTCGACGCCGCGCACGGGGCGGCGAAGGCGTGGGGCAAGACCGCCCCCGCGGAACGGGCGCTGATCCTGAACAAGATCGCCGACCGCATCGAGGAGAACAAGGCCGCGCTGGCGGTCGCCGAAGTCTGGGACAACGGCAAACCGATCCGCGAGGCGCTCGGCGCCGACATCACCCTGGCGGTCGACCATTTCCGATACTTCGCCGGGGCGATCCGGGC
>NZ_LZJJ01000151.1:0-578 GCF_001667625.1 Mycobacterium sp. E1715 | reverse complement strand
GCGCTGCACCAGGCTTTTCAGCTGGGTGTATTCGGGCCCCATCCGGGCCCGCACCTTGATCCACGGCGGCTTGCGCTCGATCGGGGTTTGCGCATTGCGGACCTCCAGGCGCAAGAGCTTGCGGCCTTCGGGTGCGACAGTCACATCGCTGATGCTACGCGCGTGCCGGGGTGTTCCCGGACCGGCAGGACCCCGTCGAGGGCGTCGCAGACGGCGTTTGCGACGGCCGCGCGGACGTCGCCGACAGCCACCGGGCGCCGCAACTCGGCCGACAGCGAGGTCACGTCGGCGTCGGTGATGCCGCACGGCACGATCGTGCCGAACGCGTCGAGGTCGCAGTCACAGTTGAGCGCGAAACCGTGCAGGGTGGTCGCCCGCGAGACCCGCACACCGATGGCGCCGACCTTGCGGTCGGGCCGCCCGGCACCGCCCGGCACCCACACCCCGGACCGGCCGTGCACCCGGCACGTCTCCAAGCCCAGGTCGCCGCACACCTTGATCAGCGCAAGCCGCCGTGGATCAAGGTGCGGGCCCGGATGGGGCCCGAATACACCCAGCTGAAAAGCCTGGTGCAGCGC
>NZ_LZJJ01000150.1:0-726 GCF_001667625.1 Mycobacterium sp. E1715 | reverse complement strand
GAGTCCGCGCAGCCCGGCCAGGAAGGCGTCGTGGTGGCGTTGCGCCGTGCTGCGGGTGTCGCGGCGCACCGCGTCCTCATCCGGGGTGGCGTCGACGACCGGGATTTCGTCGTCGGGGTTGCACACTCCGGGGGCGGCCAGCTTGGCCAGCATGGCCTCGATCGCGGCGCGCAACTCCGGAGTGACCAGGCCGCTGAGGCGCGACATGCCGTCGAATTCCTGGGCGCCCAGGGCGATCCCGCGCTTGCGGGCGCGTTCGGCGTCGCTGAAGTCTCCGTCGGGGTGCAGCCACTCCCTCAGCCGCTGGGCGTATTTGGCCAGTTCGTCGGGCCCATAAGCGCCGGCCTTGGCGGCCAGGTCGGCTTCGGCGGCTTGGCGGGTCAGGGCGTCGATGGCATCGGGCAGGTGGGCCAAGAAGTCGCGGATCACGTTGATGTGGCCCTCGCCGATGCGCCCGGCGCGTTGGCGGGCCGCGGTCGCAGTCAGCTTGGGTGCCAGCGGTTCACCGGTCAGCGCCCGGCGCTCGCCGAGGTCGGCGGCTTCGGCGATGCGCCGGGCGGCCTCGGCCTTGGTGATGCGCAACCGGTCGGCCAGCCCGGTGCGCAAGGAGCCGCCCACCTCTTCGGGGCTGGCCTGCGCGTCGAGTTGGTTGATCAGCGCGTGCTGGGGTGTACGCAGCCGGCGGGCGACGCTTTCCACCCGCTCCAAAGCCCGCAACCGTTCCGG
>NZ_LZJJ01000149.1:0-1662 GCF_001667625.1 Mycobacterium sp. E1715 | reverse complement strand
GAGCGCCACCGCTTGCGCGGGCCGGATCCCGTCGAGGCCCGCCTCGGCAAACGCCGTCCGCAGTCGCGGCGCCCCGGCGGCGGCCACCAGGTTGACCAGTGCGGGCACGGTGGGCCGCCAGTCGGGATGGGAAGGGCGTCGCATGGGGAAAGTGTGCCACCACGCCCGAGATTGACAAGCTACTTGTCAAAATTGGCGCCGACTGCCACGATGGCGGAATGCAATCGCGCCGCCACCGGGCTGCCGGCTTGTGCGTTCTCGCCCTCCTGGTCGTCGTACTGGGCGGCTGCCTGGGCGGCGGCGGACATGCGCTGGGAACGCCCGGCGCGCAGTCGATCCCGGTCGGCCAGTCCACCCAGACCATCGAATCGGGCGGTGTCAGTCGAACGTTCCACCTGTACCGGCCCCAGGGATTGACCGATGCCGCGCCGCTGGTGGTGATGCTGCACGGCGGTTTCGGCAACGGGGAGCAGGCCGAGCGTGCCTACCACTGGGACGCCGAGGCCGACCGCGGACGGTTTCTGGTCGTCTACCCCGATGGACTCAATCGCGCCTGGAACGCCGGCACCTGCTGCGGTGAACCGCAGCGGGTCGGCGCCGACGACGTCGGGTTCATCACGGCCATGGTCGGCGCCGTCGAGCAGCAGATGCCGATCGATCGCGCGCGCATCTACGTCACCGGCATGTCGAACGGCGCCATGATGGCCCTCCGGCTGGGCTGCCAGTCCGACGTCTTCGCCGCCATCGCCCCGGTGGCGGGCACGCTGCTGACCGACTGCTCCCGGGCGCACCGCGTGTCGGTGCTCCAAATCCACGGCACCGCCGACGACCGCGTGCCCTACACCGGCGGACCCGGTAAGGCGTTCTCGTTCAACGGGACCGCCCGTGTAGACGGGCCGTCGGCGGAGTCCGTCAACGCGACATGGCGGGCCATCGACGCGTGCGGGCCGCCGAACTCGAGCACCGCCGGGGACGTGACCACCCAAGTCGCCGGCTGCCCGGACGGACGCACCGTCGAGCTGATCTCGGTGGCCGGCGCCGGCCATCAATGGCCGGGCGGCGAGCCGAGTCCCCTCGCCGAGAAGCTCGCGGGCATCCCGGCGCCCTCGACGGCCCTGGACGCCACCGACACCATCTGGCAGTTCTTCACCCAGAACCATCTTTAGCCGGGATCGCGATCTTGCCGTTCATCAACGGGATCATGTTGCGTTCGTCGCGGGCCAGCCGGCCCTCGACAACGCCGAACACCTCGACCGGCTCATCCGGGGCGTCATCGCGGGCGTTCGCCGTGGTTCGCGGTGACGACCCCTGACCGCTACCGCAGCGCCAGCAGCCCGTCGATGAGCATGTGCAGCACCTGCCGGGTCTCCCGGCGGGTGCGTTTGGGATCCTCCGCGGTGGCGATCAGCATGGCGGCCTCATCGAGCGCGCCGATCAGCACGTGTGCCAACGGCCGCACCGGCTGCTTGGGGAACTGCCCCGCCCGGATGGCTTCGGTGAGCAACTGTTCGGTCATGCCCAGGCTGTACCGCTGAGCGACGTCGCGAAAACCGGCCCAGCCCAACACACTAGGCGCGTCCAGCAGCATCAGTTGGCGCACCTCGGGATCCCCGGAAACCTCGAGCCACGCGTCGACCGCGGCGCGGATCGCGTCGGCCGGCG
>NZ_LZJJ01000148.1:0-844 GCF_001667625.1 Mycobacterium sp. E1715 | reverse complement strand
GCTGGTGGCCACGCAGCTGGCCAAGGCGCTGACCGACCCGGCGGCCGCCGCCGCGCTCGCCGAACTGGACGCCGTCCTGCTCGGCGGCGGCCCGGCCCCGCAGGGGGTGCTCGACGCCGCCGCGGCGGCCGGCGTCGCCGTGGTGCGCACCTACGGGATGAGCGAAACCGCGGGCGGTTGCGTGTACGACGGCGTGCCACTGGACGGCGTCCTGGTCCAGGTCGCCGCCGGCGGCCGCGTCCTCCTCGGCGGCGCGACCCTGGCCAAGGGTTACCGCAACCCGGTGCAGCCCGACCCGTTCGCCGCGCCCGGCTGGTTCCGCACCGACGACCTCGGCGCCGTCGACGAGGCGGGTGTGCTGACCGTGCTGGGCCGCGCGGACGACGCGATCAGCACGGGCGGGCTCACCGTGCTGCCGCAATTGGTCGAGGCGGCGCTGGGCACCCACCCCGCCGTCGCCGACTGCGCGGTGTTCGGCCTGCCCGACGACCGGCTGGGCCAGCGGGTGGTCGCCGCGATCGTGCTGGCCGAGGGCCACGCGGCTCCGACGCTGGACGAGCTGCGCGCCCACGTGGCAGGCACCCTGGACACCACCGCCGCCCCGCGCGAACTGCACGTCGTCGAGGCGTTGCCGCGGCGCGGCATCGGCAAGGTCGACCGGTCGGGGTTGGTGCGCCGGTTCGCCGGGCCGGCCGATCAATAGGCTGGTCGACCGTGAGGCTGGCACGTCGGGAGTTTGTGGCCGCCGCGGTCGGGGCGGTGCTGGTGGGCGCGGCGAACGGGTCGGGCTGCACCGGGTTGCGGTAACCCTTGGCCAGGGTCGCGCCGCCGAGGAGGACGCGGC
>NZ_LZJJ01000147.1:0-13895 GCF_001667625.1 Mycobacterium sp. E1715 | reverse complement strand
ATCTTCATGCCGGCCTTTTCCAGAACCTTGGCGGTGGACTGGACGGGGCCGTCGAGGTGGTAGTACGGCTCGGCGCCGACCAGCGCCTGGCTGACGATGCGGGCCCGCGGCCGCAATCCGAGCGACTTGGCCTTGTCCTCGTCCATCCACAGCACCGCCGCGGCGCCATCGGAGATCTGCGACGACGTTCCCGCCGTGTGGATTCCGCCCTCGATGACCGGCTTCAGCGAGCTCAGCCCCGACAGGGTGGTCTCCCGCAGGCCCTGGTCGCGGGAGATGGTCACCCGCTCGGACGTCGGCTGCTTGTTCTCGTCCAGTGCCGGCGCCTCGATCGGGGAGATCTCGCGGTCGAACCGGCCTTCCTCCCACGCCCGCTTGGCCTTGGCCTGCGATTGGTAGCCGAACTCGTCGATGTCGTCGCGGGTGATGCCCCGCCGCTTGGCGATCCGCTCGGCCGCGGTGAACTGGTCGGGCAGGTCGATGTCCCACGACGCGGGCCGCAGGATGCTTCGGTCGGGACCGGCGTTGGCGCCGAGTCCGACGCGGCTCATGGCCTCGATTCCGCAGGCGATGCCGATGTCGATGGCACCCGCCGCGATCAACCCGGCCACCAGCCCGTTGGCCTGCTGGCTGCTGCCGCACTGGCAGTCCACGGTCGTGGCGCCGACGTGCTCCGGCAGCCCGGCGACCAGCCAGCTGACCCGGGTGATGTTGTTGGACTGCTCGCCGAACTGCGTCACGCAGCCGCCGATGACCTGTTCGACGTCGCCGGCGTCGATGCCGGCCTTCTCCACCAGCGCCCTCTGCACCGCGCCAAGCAGCTCGGTCGCATGCAGCCCTGACAGCCATCCGTTGCGCTTGCCGATGGGGCTGCGGGTGGCTTCGACGATTACCGGGTTACCCATTCCGTCAGGCTAGAACACGTTTCATTAGTCTGACAAGCGACGATGGTGACCTGCCTTTTATCTGCGCAGGAGCCGTGTTTTACTGGCACTAGAACACGTTGCAATTGAGGAGCGCACACATCATGGCACCCCCCAACATCCCCGCCGACTTCGACTTTCTCGACCCCGACGTCAACCTCGCCGGGCTGCCCGTCGCGGAACTCGCCGAGCTGCGCAAGGCGGAGCCCATCCACTGGGTCGACATCCCCAATGGCGCGGGCGGGTTCGAGGACCACGGATATTGGCTCGTCACCAAGCACGCCGACGTCAAGGAGGTGTCCAAGCGCAGCGACATCTTCTCGAGCTGGATGAACGGCGCCATCCCGACGTGGCCGCCGGAGATGAAGCGCGAGCAGGTCGAGCTGCAGCGCAGCGTCATGCTCAACATGGACGCACCCCACCACACCCGGCTGCGCAAGATCATCTCGCGCGGCTTCACGCCACGGGCCATCGGACGGCTGGAGGCCGAGCTGGCCCAGCGTGCCCAGAACATCGCGAAGACCGCGGCGCACGAGGGCAGCGGCGACTTCGTCGAGCAGGTCTCGTGCGAGCTGCCGCTGCAAGCCATCGCGGGCCTGCTCGGCGTTCCCCAGGAGGATCGCGACAAGCTCTTCCGCTGGTCCAACGAGATGACCGGCGGCACCGACCCCGAGTACGCTCACGTCGATCCCGCGCAGTCGTCGATGGAACTGATCACCTACGCCATGGCGATGGCCGCGGAGCGCAGCAAGAACCCCACCGACGACATCGTCACCACGCTCGTCCAGGCCGACATCGACGGCGAGAAGCTCTCCGACGACGAGTTCGGTTTCTTCGTGGTGATGCTCGCGGTGGCGGGCAACGAGACCACGCGCAACTCGATCACCCACGGCATGTGATCGGCGACCGCGTTGAAGATGAGGTTGATGGTCATGCGGGCCAGGTTCGCGCCGATGCAGTAGTGGGCGCCGGTGCCACCGAACCCGACGTGGGGGTTCGGGTCGCGCAGGATGTTGAAGGCGTGCGGGTCCTCGAAGACCTCTTCGTCGAAGTTGGCCGAGCGGTAGGACATCACCACCCGTTCGCCCTTCTTGATCCGCACGCCTTCAACATCCTGCGCGACCCGAACCCCCACGTCGGGTTCGGTGGCACCGGCGCCCACTACTGCATCGGCGCGAACCTGGCCCGCATGACCATCAACCTCATCTTCAACGCGGTCGCCGATCACATGCCGGACCTCAAGCCGGTCGGCGAGCCCGAGCGGCTGCGGTCGGGCTGGCTCAACGGAATCAAGCATTGGCAGGTGGACTACACCGGCAAGACCGCGGTGACGTCCTGATGGACTTCAATCTCACTGCGACGCAACAAGCCGTCGCGGATGTGGTGACGTCCGTTCTGGATCGGGACCTCGGCTGGGACGCGTTGGTCAGCGGCGGGGTGACGGCGCTGCCGGTGCCCGAGCGCCTCGGCGGCGACGGCGTCGGCCTGCCCGAGGTCGCCACGGTGCTCACCGAGATAGGCCGCCACGGCGCCATCACGCCGGCGCTGGCCACCCTCGGCTTCGGCGTGGCGCCGCTGCTTGACCTGGCGTCCGATGAACAACAGGACCGGTTCCTGGCCACGGTCGCCAAGGGCGGCGTGCTGACGGCCGCGCTGAACGAGCCCGGCGCCGCGTTGCCCGACCGGCCGTCGACCACCTTCGCCGACGGCCGGCTGTCGGGCACCAAAGTGGCTGTGCCGTATGCCGAATCCGCCGACTGGATGGTCGTGACCGCGGACAGCGCGGTCGTGGTGGTGTCGCCGAAGGCCGACGGTGTGGCGGTGGTCAAGACGCCGACATCGAACGGTGCGGACGAGTACAGCGTCACGTTCGCCGACGTCGCTGTCGGCGACTCCGATGTGCTCGCCGGCGCCCAGGCGCATCGGGTCAATCAGCTCGCCTTGGCGGCCGTCGGCGCCTACGCCGACGGGCTGGTGGCCGGGGCGCTGCGCCTCACCGCGGACTACGTGGCCAACCGCAAGCAGTTCGGCAAGCCGCTGTCCACGTTCCAGACGGTGGCGGCGCAGCTGGCGGAGGTCTACATCGCCTCGCGCACCATCGATTTGGCGGCCAAGTCGGTGGTGTGGCGGCTGTCCGAAGGCCGGGACGCCGACGACGACCTGGACGTGCTCGGCTACTGGATCACTTCGCAGGCCCCGCCGGTGATGCAGACCTGCCATCACCTGCACGGTGGCATGGGCATGGACATCACCTACCCGATGCACCGGTATTACTCCACGATCAAGGACCTGTCCCGGCTGCTGGGCGGTTCTTCTCATCGTCTCGACCTGGTGGGAGCGCAATGTTCATAGACCTCACTCCGGAGCAGCGTCAGCTGCAAGCGGAACTGCGGGAGTACTTTTCGAACCTGATCTCGTCCGACGAGATGAAGGCGATGGAGCAGGACCGGCACAACGAGGCCTACCGCGCGGTGATCCGGCGGATGGGCCGCGACGGCAAGCTCGGGGTGGGGTGGCCAAAAGAGTTCGGCGGCTTGGGCTTCGGGCCCATCGAGCAGTCGATCTTCGTCAACGAGGCGCATCGGGCCGACGTTCCGCTGCCCGCGGTCACGCTGCAGACCGTCGGGCCGACGCTGCAGCAGTTCGGCAGCGAAGCGCAGAAAAAGAAGTTCCTGCCGGCGATCTTGGCGGGCGAGGTGCACTTCGCGATCGGTTACAGCGAGCCCGAGGCCGGCACCGACCTGGCGTCCCTGCGGACGACCGCCGTCCGTCAGGGCGACGAGTACATCGTCAACGGCCAGAAGATGTGGACCACCGGCGGACACGACGCCGACTACATCTGGCTGGCCTGCCGCACCGACCCGGAAGCCGTTAAACACAAGGGCATTTCGATCCTGATCGTGGACACGAAGGATCCCGGGTTCTCCTGGACGCCGATCATCCTGTCCGACGGCGCCCACCACACCAACGCCACCTACTACAACGACGTGCGGGTGCCCGCCGACATGCTGGTCGGCGAGGAGAACGGCGGCTGGCGGCTCATCACCACCCAGCTCAACAACGAACGTGTCATGCTCGGCCCCGCGGGCCGCACGGCCGGCATCTACGACCGCTTGCACGCCTGGGCGTCCAAGCCGGGCAGCGACGGGATCACCCCGATCGACCACCAGGACGTCAAGCGGGCCCTCGGTGAGATCCACGCGATGTGGCGAATCAACGAGCTGCTCAACTGGCAGGTGGCCGCGGCCGGTGAAGACATCAACATGGCCGACGCCGCCGCCACGAAAGTCTTCGGCACCGAGCGGATCCAGTACATCGGCCGGCTCGCCGAGGAGATCGTCGGCAAGTATGGCAACGCGGCCGACTCGGACACCGCGGAGCTGCTGAACTGGCTGGACTCGCAAACCAAGCGCAACCTGGTCATCACCTTCGGTGGAGGCGTCAACGAAGTCATGCGAGAAATGATCGCGGCGGCAGGCCTCAAAGTGCCGAGGGTCCCTCGATGACCGACACGGACGACATCAAGAAGGCTGTCGCCGAGATCACGTCCACTGTCGTCGCCGCACCCCGCACGGGCCGGGATCCGGTCAACCAGCCGATCATCAACAACTGGGTCGAGGCGCTGGGCGACCGCAACCCGATCTACGTCGACGAGGCCGCGGCCAAGGCCGCCGGTCATCCCGGCCTTGTCGCGCCCCCGGCGATGATCCAGGTGTGGACGATGTTCGGACTGGGCGGCGAGCGTCCGACGGACGATCCCATGGGTCCGATCATGGAATTGTTCGACGGCGCAGGCTATGTCGGCGTGGTCGCCACCAACTGCGAGCAGACCTACCACCGGTATCTGCGTCCCGGCGAGCGGGTGACCGTGCACTCCGAGATGCGTGACGTGGTCGGGCCAAAACAGACCGCTCTCGGCGAAGGCTGGTTCATCAACCAGCACATCACCTGGCGCGTCGGTGACGAGGATGTCGCCGAGATGGCATGGCGCATACTAAAATTCAAGCCGCGCGAGACATCCGAGACGGCGCGGTCTTCGATTCCCGAGGATTTGGACGCCGACGCCCTAATGCGCCCGGCGGTTTCCCGGGACACCGCGTTCTTCTGGGAGGGTGTCAAGGCACACGAGCTGCGCATTCAGCGGCGGCCCGACGGCAGTCTGCAGCACCCGCCGGTGCCGGCGGTGTGGCAGGACAAAGAGCAGCCGATCGACTTTGTGGTGGCCGGCGGCACGGGCACGGTGTACAGCTTCGTAGTGCACCACGCGCCCAAGGTTCCCGGGCGCACGCTGCCCTTCGTGATCGCCCTGGTCGAACTCGAGGAAGGGGTCCGGATGCTGGGCGAGTTGCGCGGGGTGGATCCTGCCGCGGTGAAGATCGGAATGCCTGTTCGCGCAACCTATATCGACTTTCCCGCCGGTGAGTCCGGCCCGGAATGGACCCTGTACGCATGGGAGCCCCAAGCATGAGTGCGCCCGTCGTCGAAGTGGGTACGAAGCTGCCCGAGCTCAAGGTCGAAGGCACGCCCACCTTCATCATCTCGACGGCCATCGCCACCCGCGACTTCCAGGACGTGCACCACGACCGGGATCTGGCCCAGGCCAAGGGATCGAAGGATATCTTCGTCAACATCCTCACCGACACCGGGCTGGTACAGCGCTTCCTGACCGACTGGGCCGGGCCGACCGCGATGATCAAGTCGATCGGTCTGCGGCTGGGCGTGCCGTGGTACGCCTACGACACCATCACCTTCTCAGGTGAGGTGACCGCGGTGGAGGACGGGTTGATCACGGTGAAGGTGTTCGGCCGCAACAGCCTTGGCGACCACGTCATCGCGACCGCCACGCTCACGATTGGGGACGCTTAATGTTGTCGGGTAAGGCCGCCATCGTCGGCATCGGTGCCACCGACTTCTCGAAGAATTCCGGCCGAAGCGAGCTGCGCCTGGCGGCCGAGGCGGTTCTGGATGCGCTCGACGACGCGGGCCTCAAGCCGTCGGACGTCGACGGCCTCACCACCTTCACGATGGACAGCAACAACGAGACCGCGGTGGCGCGTGCGACCGGCATCGGCGAGCTGAGATTCTTCGCGCAGACGGGTTACGGCGGCGGTGCGGCGTGCGGGACCGTCGCACACGCAGCAGCGGCCGTCGCGACCGGGCTGGCGGACGTCGTGGTGGCCTACCGCGCGTTCAACGAACGGTCCGGCCAGCGTTTCGGTCAGGTGCAAAGTCGCCTCGCGGGGACCCCTGGGGCTCAGGCCGATTCGACGGCAGCCGACAACTCCTTCTCGTATCCGCATGGCCTTTCGACACCGGCCGCGCAGGTGGCCATGATCGCGCAGCGGTACATGCACTGGTCCGGTGCCACCAGCCGTGACTTCGGCGCCATCTCGGTCGCAGACCGCAAGCACGCGGCCAAGAACCCGAAGGCGTACTTCTACGAGAAGCCGATAACCATTGACGACCACCAGAATTCGCGGTGGATCGCCGAGCCGTTGCGGCTGCTGGACTGCTGCCAGGAGACCGACGGCGCGGTGGCCCTCGTGGTGACCTCGGTGGAGCGGGCGCGAGACCTCAAGCAGCGGCCCGCCGTCATCGAGGCGGCGGCCCAGGGCGCCAGCCCCGACCAGTACACCATGGTGAGCTACTACCGCTCCGAACTCGGCCTGCCCGAGATGGGTGTGGTCGGCAGGCAGCTCTGGCAGCAATCGGGCCTGAAGCCGGACGATATTCAGACCGCCGTGATCTACGACCACTTCACTCCGTTCACACTGATTCAGTTGGAGGAGTTGGGATTCTGCGCCAAGGGCGAGGCCAAAGACTTCATCGCCAACGGCGCGGTCGAGGTGGGCGGTCGGCTGCCGATCAATACCCACGGCGGCCAGCTCGGTGAGGCCTACATCCACGGGATGAACGGAATCGCGGAGGGTGTTCGGCAATTGCGCGGGACCTCGGTCAACCCGGTCCCCGACGTCGAGCACGTCCTCGTCACCGCGGGAACCGGCGTGCCCACGTCGGGCCTCATCCTCGGCTAACGCTGCCATTCGCGTTCGAGTGTGCGGCCTGCCGCACGTTCGCGTTCGACTGTGCGGCCTGCCGCACACTCGACGGCAGTCGGCTAAGAACGCGCGACGACCGAATACACGGTCTCCATGCCGCGCCGGCCCTTGATCTCGACCTGCTCCGAGTGGCCCCAGACATATTCCGGCTCAACGGCATCGCGCACGCGGCTGCTGACCATCACGGCCGGGCGCCCGGCCCGCCCGGCGATGCCGGCCAGCCGGAACGCCACGTTGGTCGCGTCGCCAATCACGGCCGTGACCGTTCTCGTCATCGCGGCGATCGCGGCCCGGCCCTGCACCACCCCCCAGCCCATGCGGATCGGCGAGCCGTCCGGGCTCCGCAGGGGGAGGGTGGGCCCGAGCTCCTCGACCCTCCGGTTCGCGGCGAGCGCGAAGTCGATCGCGAGCTCATTGGCCTTTGGAATCGTCCGCAGCTCCCAGACGGCATACAGCGCATCGCCGGCGTAGTGGTTGAGCGTGCCGCGGTGGGCGCGCAGCACCTGGTTGAGGTCGTGCCACAGATAGTTCAGGCTCTGGGCGATCACCCGGTTGTCGGTGACCTCCGAGATCGTCGAGTAGTTGGTGATATCGCCGACCACCATCACCATGGTCTCCTCGGCGATCCGGGTCAGGGTCGGGCTGGTGTTGGTCAACCCCGCTGCATTGAACCGGTCCGATCGGAAGATCAGCACGACGTCGCCGATCGAGATCTGGTCGTCGGGCTTGATGGGGACCTGCACGGCGCGTTCCAGCGGCATGCCGTTGAGCAACGTTCCGTTGGTGCTGGTGTCGATGAGGTAGGCCCGGTCGGTTACGACGTCGAGACGGATCTCGAGGTGGTTACGGGAGATGTTCGGGTCCTGGATAACCAGCCGGCGCGCTTCGTCGATGCCCGCGCACTGACGGCCGACGAATAGTTGATCGAAGATCGGCACGAGCTTCTCGCCGCCGTTCAAGTGCATGACCAGATTGGCCAGCGGCTTGTTCAACCAATCGGAGCGCATGGCTTAACGACCTCGCCGCACTCGAACGGCCGGGTGTGCGAGCGAGACCCGTCGTTGAGTGCCACGCCCGCCCTGACCACTCTGTGCACACACTAAGCGTCTGCCATCTGAAGGTGCTGAGCTGTTAGCTGCAGGGGTAATCGTATCCGACGCTCAGCGAACGAGCGCCGGCTGCGCTTCGAGAGCGGCCCGGGCCGCTTTCCGCCCGGCTTGCAGGGCGGCGTCGATGTTTTTGAAGTCCAGTGGACCGATCGCCGAGACGTCCGGCTCGATGATCGCCGTGACCCGGGGGAGCTCGCGCAGGTTCCACTTGGGGGCCGCTAGTTCGACGCTGCGAAGCAACGTGTCTTGCAGCGGAGGCAGGGCCGCATCCGTGCCTGTCACGAGCCGCCGGACGAACGCGGGAGGCTGAAGCTTCGCCGGCAGCGGGCCAAAGCCCTTCGACGGCACCCACGTCGTGCGCAGATCGACGCATATCACTTCGCCGTCGGGGTCGGCACACATCACGTCGGCCGGGAGGATGTTCATCAATCCGCCGTCGACGAGCAGCCGCTCGCGATTTTGCACCGGCGGCAGGAGACCGGGTATCGAGATCGATGCGCGCACGGCGACCCACAGCAGCCCACGGCGATGGATGATCTGTTCGCCCGTGATGATGTCGGTGGAGACGGAGAAGAACTCCCTCGGCAGGTGCTCGATCAGGGTGGTGCTGCCGAAGAATCCCTCTATCAAACGGTCGACACGGCGACCTCGGGTGAGGGCTATCGCAGGGATCGTGTAGTCGCTGACCGGCCTGGTCTCGGCAACGTACTTCCGCGCCGCCGCGGTGCAATCCCGCGCGTCCAGCCCCAACGCGAAGGTGGCGGCGGCGAGGGCACCGGAACTGGTTCCGCCGAACCGGTCGATGACGATGCCCGCCCGCGTGAGCTCTTCGTAGACGCCGTAATGCGCGAGGCCCCGCGCGCCCCCGCCCCCCAGCACGAGACCGATAGAGCGCCCGGTGATTCTGCGGGCCAGCGCGCCGATTCCGTCGTCATCGGAGGGGTGATGCGATACGGGCCGCAGCAGATCCCACCAGCTCGGGTCCGGCACGACGCCACAAGTGACCAGGTGGACCGGCCCTTGCGTCACCGGTGGTTCGAGCGTGTCCGGCGGATGGGTTTGATCGGCAAGGACCACGACTCGGTCGCTCTGCGCGGTGACATAGCGTCGCCAGCTGTCGCCCGAGCCCCGGTCGGCCACCAGCAACACCCAATCGTTGCTCCGCTCGACGCGGTCGAGGGTCTCGCTGAACGCTTCGACGAGCTCGCCGTAATGATTGGCCGCCGCCGTCGTTTCGACGGGCGGCGCGACGACGGCGGCCCGACCGTGCGATCTCAGCCGAGTCGCGATCGCCTCGATGATCGGCATGGCAACCGCATCCCCGGTCGACACCACGCCGACGACCCGCCGACCGCGAGAAACGGTGGCGGCCCGTGACTCGCGAAGCATTACCGCCATCGCTCGGAACATCGCCGATTGCAGTTGCGGCGCCTTGGCGAGCACCTCGCTGAACGCGTCAGCGGCGATCCTCCAGACGACGCCGTCCCGAAGGGCTCGTACTCCGGCCGAGCGAGCGGCGCCGGTGATCACGCCCAGGTCTCCGATCGAGTCACCGGACGCCATCTCACGAAGCACCTGTCCGTCGATGCCGATGGCCGCGAATCGCCCCGAGGCGATCACATAGATTGCGTCCGACGGGTCCCCAAGGTGAAAGAGCCACTCGTTGGCGAGAACGTGCTGGCGACCTACGGTCTTCGTGAGCAGGTCGAGTTGTTCGTCGTCGATATCGGCGAATATCGGCATGCTCCGCAGTGCGGTTCGCTCGTCGGCCGCACGCGGCTCGGGCGACTGCCCTTCAGCGACCATGAAAGGACGAAAGCATATTGCGCCGTCTAGCGGTAGTCCGCCCGGCGCAAAGCCGCTACGCGGGGACCAGCTCGACGCCGCTGAGCACCACGGCGTTGTCGCGCGAAGGCGCGACAACGCTAGCCACGAAACGGCCGTCCTCTTTCCACAGGTTGACGCGCAGCGTCTCGCCCGGGAACGCCACGCCGGCGAAGCGCGCGCCGTACGCGGCCACCGCGCCGGCGTCACCGTCCAGCAGCGTGTCGACGATGGCCTTGCACGTCATGCCGTAGGTGCACAGGCCGTGCAGGATCGGTTGCGAAAAGCCATTGGCCGCAGCGAATTCCGGGTCGGAGTGCAGCGGGTTGCGGTCGCCGCACAGCCGGTAGAGCAGCGCCTGCTGCGGCAGGAGCGGCACCGCCACTTCCACGTCGGGCGCCCGGTCCGGCGCGGCGTCCGACGTCGACGGCCCACGCTCGCCGCCGAATCCGCCCTCACCGCGGGCGAAGATGGACCGCCGCTGCGTCCACAGCAGCGTACCGTCGGGCGCGCTGACGGTCGTCTCACTCCAGATCACCGCGGCCTTGCCCTTGTCCCAGATGTCGGTGAACCGGGTGACGGCGCGGGCCGACCCCGACGGCGGCAGCGGGCCGGGCACCTCCACCCGCTCGCTGGCGTGCAGCACCTTGCCCAGCTCGATGTCGATGCCGGGGAATTGCACGATCGGCGGTTTGGTCATGTGAAAGGACGCCGCCACGTTGCCGAACGTCGGCAGCACCTGCGGTGTGTCGTCAACCAGGTAACGCAGTTCGCGTGGATCCATCGGATCCTTGCCGGCGCCCAACGCCAAGTGGTAGAGCTGCACGTCGCTGCTCGTCCACGAGAAATCGATCGGGTCCAGCTCGGCGGCCAGTGCGACGTCTACATCGATGGGCATCAGCGTTCCCCCGCAATGTGCAGCGCGGCCAAGTAGCCGAACGTCATCGCCGGGCCGATGGTCCCGCCCGGACCCGGGTAGGTGTGACCCATCACCGGGGCGCTGACATTGCCTGCGGCGTAAAGGCCTTCGATGATCGAGCCGTCGTCGCGCAGCGCACGGCCGTGGACGTCGGTGCGGACGCCGCCCTTGGTGCCCAGGTCACCGGGCACCATCTTGGCGGCGTAGTACGGAGCGTGGGCGAGCTCACCCAGGTTGGGATTCGGCTTGTTCGTCGGGTCGCCGTAGTAGCGGTCGTACGCGCTCTCGCCGCGGTGGAAGTCTTCGTCGACGCCGGACCTGGCGAAGCCGTTGAATCGCGCCACCGTCGCGGTGAAGTCCGCGACCGGCAGGCCGGCCTTCTGCGCCAGCTCCTCGAGGGTGTCGGCGGAGATGATGACCCCCGACTCCAGCCACTTGCGGGGAATGCGTTGTCCCGGCTGCAATCCCGCGAAGATGTAGCGGTCGCGGTATTGCTGGTCGAACACCAGCCACGCCGGAATGTTCTCGCCCGGCCCGGGGCCCTGGCCGAATTCTCCGCCGTACATGTGGTGGCAGGCCTCGACGTAGGGCATCGACTCGTTCATGAACCGCTTGCCCGACATGTTGACGATGATCGATCCCGGCGAATTGCGCTCGGACAACGCGAACCACGGCGCGCCCACCAGCGGCACGGTCGGGCCCCACCAGGCGTCTTCCATCAGTTCGAGTGCGGCGCCGAGCTTTTCGGCGGCGACGATGCCATCACCGGTGTTGTCCTTGGCGCCGACGGTCCACTCGGTGGTGATCGGCGCGCGCTGATACTTCACCCGCATCTGCTCGTTGTGCTCGAAACCACCGGAGGCGAGGATCACCCCGCGCCGCGCCCGGATCAGCCGCGGCTCCGACGACTCCGACGCGCCGGTGTCGCGAACGTAGACTCCGCGCACGACGCCGTCCTCGACGTACAGGTCGGTGAGCGCGGTGTTGAGCAGCACCGGGACCCCGGCCTGCTGCAACCCGATCCGCAGCGGGCCGATCAACGCCCGGCCCATGCCGACGAGGTTCTTACCGGTCGCCTTCGCCCACATCGTGCGGGCGCCGACCTTCAGGCTGCGCAGCACACCCCGAGGGTGGCGCTTCAGCTGGTTCAGCCGCACGTAATCCTGTTGCATCACAACGACGTTGAGCGGCACCTTGCCGTATGCCGGCTCGAGCCCGGGCATGTCGCCGCCCAGCTTGCGCGCGTCGAACGGCTTCGGCTCGATCGAACGTCCCTCGGCGCGACCGCCCGGCGCCTCCGGGTAGTAGTCGGAGTAGCGCGGAACCCAGCACATCTTCAGCGGGGTGTGCTTCAGCACGAACGAGAGCATCTCGGGTCCGCGCTCGAGGTACGTGTCGATGCGTTCCGGCTCGACGACGTTGCCGACGATGCCGTGCAGGTAGGTCCGGGCCGCCTCCGGGTTGTCCCGGACGCCGTCACGCTTGAGCACCTCGTTGTTGGGAATCCAGACGCCCCCACCCGAGCGGGCGGTCGAGCCGCCGAAGTGCGCAGCCTTCTCGATGACTACTGTGGAAAGGCCCCGGTGAGCGGCGGTAAGCGCAGCTACCATGCCGGCTCCGCCGCTGCCGACCACGACGACGTCGAGCTCCTGTGCTGTCATGTAGAACACGTTATAGAATTGCCCGGGCCGGGCGCTACTGGGCCGGTCACACGAACGAGGGGACTTCTGCAGATGCTCAGTGTTGCGACACGAGACGAGCTTGCTGCCGACCTGGCGCAGGCTGAGCGGAGCCGCTCACCGATCGCTCCGCTGACCGCCGCTCATCCGGAGATCGACGTCGTCGACGCCTATGAGATCCAGCTGATCAACATCCGCCAGCGGGTGGCCGAGGGAGCCCGCGTGTTGGGCCATAAGGTCGGCCTGTCGTCGAAGGCGATCCAGCAGATGATGGGGGTCGACGAGCCGGACTACGGGCATTTGCTCGACGAGATGCAATTGTTCGAAGACACCCCGGTGAAGGCGAGCCGCTACCTGTGGCCCCGGGTCGAGGTGGAGGTCGGCTTCATCCTCAACGCCGACCTGCCGGGAGCTGACTGCACGGAGGACGACGTGCTGGCGGCCACCGAGGCGCTGGTCCCGTCGATCGAGTTGATCGACACCCGGATCACCGACTGGAAGATCGAGTTGTGCGACACCATCGCCGACAACGCGTCGTCGGCGGGCTTCGTGCTGGGCAAGGCGCGCGTCTCCCCGGGCGACGTCGACATCAAAGGGATCGATGCGGTCCTCAGCTGCAACGGTGAGGTCGTCGCCAAGGGCCGCACCGACGCGGTGCTCGGCAACCCCCTCACCGCGGTGGCCTGGCTGGCCCGCAAGGTGGAGGGCTTCGGCGTGCGGTTGCGCAAAGGCGACTTGGTACTTCCGGGCTCGTGTATGCGCGCGATCGACGCGCACGCCGGCGACGATTTTGTGGCCGACTTCACGGGCCTGGGATCTGTTCATTTGTCATTCGAATAAGAGGAGCGTCAGATGCCGGCTAAGGCGAGTGTGGCCATTGTCGGGTCGGGAAACATCAGTACTGACCTGCTCTACAAGTTGCTGCGGTCGGAGTGGCTGGAGCCTCGCTGGATGGTCGGCATCGACCCGCAAAGCGAGGGCTTGGCGCGGGCCCGCAAGCTGGGCCTGGAGACCACGCACGAAGGCGTGGACTGGTTGCTGGCCCAGTCGGAGAAGCCCGACTTGGTGTTCGAGGCCACCAGCGCCTACGTGCACCGGGACGCGGCGCCGAAATACGAAGCCGCCGGGATCCGGGCGATCGACCTGACCCCGGCCGCCGTCGGCCCGGCGGTCATCCCGCCGGCCAACCTCCGCGAGCACCTGGACGCTCCGAACGTCAACATGATCACCTGTGGTGGCCAGGCCACCATTCCGATCGTCTATGCCGTTTCCCGGGTCGTGGAGGTGCCCTACGCCGAGATCGTCGCGTCGGTGGCGTCGGTCTCGGCCGGGCCGGGCACGCGGGCCAACATCGACGAGTTCACCAAGACCACCAGCAAGGG
>NZ_LZJJ01000146.1:0-784 GCF_001667625.1 Mycobacterium sp. E1715 | reverse complement strand
CGCCTGCGCCGAGCAGCTGGTGCACGACGGCTCCGCGACCGAGTTCCCGGCGCCCAAGACCTACGTCGCGCCGATGCCGTAGTCCCCGGTGGGCGTGCCGGTGCCGGCGGTCGGGCCGATCCGCACCACCTGGCCGGGCGCCAGCGGCTGCACGATGGGCTCGGGCGCGGGCGCCGGCGGATCGGCGTGGGCGAGCCAAACTCCTTGCGGGGCAATCAAAGCCAATGCAAGCGAGCACCGCGCGATCAGTCGGGTATGGGCGGTGCTCACCCGCTTCTCACAACTGGGCGGCCAGCAACTCGGCGATCTGGATGGTGTTCAGCGCCGCCCCCTTGCGCAGGTTGTCCCCCGACACGAACAGGGCCAGGCCGCGCCCGTCGGGCACGCCGGGGTCGTGCCGGATGCGGCCGACCAACGACTCGTCGACGCCCGCGGCCGCCAACGGCGTCGGCACGTCGACCACCTTCACCCCGGGCGCGCCGTCGAGCAGCTGCCGGGCCCGCTCGGGCGACAGCGGTCGGGCGAATTCGGCGTTGATCGACAGCGAGTGCCCGGTGAAGACCGGCACACGCACGCAGGTTCCGCTCACCGCCAGCTCGGGGATGCCGAGGATCTTGCGGCTCTCGTGCCGCAGCTTCTGGTCCTCGTCGGTCTCGCCGGAGCCGTCGTCCACCAGCGAGCCGGCCAGCGGCACGACGTTGAACGCGATCGGCGCGACGTAGGTCTTGGGCGCCGGGAACTCGGTCGCGGAGCCGTCGTGCACCAGCTGCTCGGCGTCGTCGAT
>NZ_LZJJ01000145.1:0-29552 GCF_001667625.1 Mycobacterium sp. E1715 | reverse complement strand
GGACGCCCTGATCAACTGCGCCGGGGTTGCCGAGCCGCCAGGGTCCTCGATCCTGAACATCTCGCCGGACGAGTTCGACCGCCTGGTCAGCGCTCACCTCGGTTCGGCGTTCCACACGTGCCGGGCGGCCGGTCGTGTGATGGCCGCGCAGGGGCACGGCGCGCTCGTCACCACCAGCTCGGTCGCCTTCTTGGGCGATTACGGCGGCACCGGCTATCCCGCGGGCAAGGGAGCGGTGAACGCCCTGACCGTGGCCATCGCCGCGGAACTGAAGCCGCATGGGGTGCGGGCCAACGTGGTGTGTCCCGGTGCCCGGACGCGGCTGTCCACCGGCGCCGAATACGAACGACACATCGAGGACCTGCATCGCCGCGGATTGCTGGACGAAATGACCATGCGGGCCTCCCTCGACAGCGCCCCGCCGGCCTTCGTGGCCCCGCTCTACGCGTATCTAGTGAGCGACCTCGCCCGGGCCGTCACGGGCCAGATCTTCGTTGCCGCAGGAGGATTCGTCGGGAGGTTCGACCGGCCGACGCCGCGGCTGCTGGGCTACCGGGACCACCATCAGGCCGAACCGTGGTCGGTCGACGAATTGCACAGGATGATCGGGGCCAAGCAAGCCGCGGGCTGAACGGCCCGGCAGCAAATCGATCTCGCCGCGGGCCGGCCGGCTCCGCGAGGCGCCGGGTCCCACGATCGCGGACCACCGTCATTTCGCCCGGGGTCCACTGGAAAGTCGCACGTTGGGGGTGTGCGTCGCGGTCGCGCGACATACGCTGTCCTGCGAACCGCAGGAGGGTGTTTTGACAATGCAACCGAACCCGCTCGACCCAGTTGCCAGCGAACGACTGTCGCACGCAGGCAAGGTGTTCACTTCCGACCTGTCCATCAACGAATTCGCGCTGCTGCACGGGGCCGGGTTCGAGCCGATCGAACTGGTGATGGGCGTCTCGGTCTACCACGTCGGTTATCAGTTCACCGGCATTCGGCAGCAATCCGAACTGCCCGTGCTCACCGACGCCACCTACCGGGCGCGCTGGAACGCGATGTCGCGGATGCAGGCGGAGGCCGATTCGCTGGGCGCGGACGGCGTGGTCGGCGTCCGGCTCGAATGGCGCCATCAGGGCGAGGGCGAGCATCTGGAGTTCATCGCGGTCGGGACCGCGGTGCGCTACACGGAGAAGCCCGGCGTTTACCGGCGCCCCAACGGGCAGGCGTTCACCAGCCACCTGTCCGGGCAAGACCTGACCACGCTCCTGCGATCGGGATTCGCCCCGGTGGCGTTCGTCATGGGCAACTGCGTGTTTCACATTGCCGTGCAAGGGTTCCTGCGCACGCTCAGCCAGGTCGGCCGCAACGCCGAGATGCCGCAGTGGACGCAGGGGAGCTACCAGGCTCGCGAGCTGGCCATGTCGCGTATGCAGAGCGAAGCCGAACGCGATGGCGGAACCGGCGTCGTCGGCGTGCATTTCGCCATCTCGAACTACGCGTGGGGCCATCACACCGTCGAGTTCTACGTGGCCGGAACCGCGGTGCGCCGCGGCGGCGAGCCGCAAACCCTCACGCCGTCGTTCGTCCTGCCCATGAGTGATTGATGACGAGCCTTGATCAACAGCGGGTCGGCCACGCCATCGGGACGACGCTGGCCGGTCCCGGGGGAGTCGGGCTGGTGCTCAGGGTCTTCTGCGGGGTTCCGGGGGTGATCCTCGTTCCGGCGCGGCGCGGCTTCTTCCGGTCGCAGCCCGAGCGGGTGCAGATCGGCGACTGGCGTTACGAAGTCACCCCGGACGGCCGCTTGAGCGCCGCCCACCTGGTGAACGGCATCGTCTTGGCCGAGGAGGTGCTCGCCGCCGGCGCGGTCGGACCGCACATCGCTCGCGCGCTCGGACAGCTGGTGAACAGTTACGGCCCGACCATCATACCCAACATCGATGCGGCGCTCGAGGTCCTGGAGGTGGGGGCCGGGCCACGCTGAGGGCCAATTACCTTGCGACAAACGGGGTTTAGGCCAGGGCGCACGTTCACTGGGTTTGCGTTTGGTCGATGCCCACCACCCACCGGCTGAACCGCCAGCGGCCGTCCTGTTTGACCGCGGTGAAGTCGTAACAGCCGGTCAGGTCGGGACGGGGCGGCCCACCGTCTGAGATGGCGAAGACCTGAACGTAGCAGTGCCCGGTCGCTTCGTCCGCGTCCTGTCTGGAGAACCAGAACGAGTTCAGCGCATGGCGGCGTTGATTGTGCTCGGCCCGAAACGCTGCCTTCCGGGCCGCGAGCAGGCTCATCACCGTGTCGATGTCAGCCGACAGCGGTTGGCCCTCGTGCAGCAGGACGAGCTCGGGGGATTCGGTGAACAAGGCGCGAAACTCGTCGAGCCGGTCGTGGTCGTAGGTGTAGGCGTAGGCGCCGAACAAGTTGATGATCGCCAGCCGATCGGCAACATCGAAGGCCGCGCTTCCGACGCCCTCGATCGGATCTCCGTCAGCGGCCACAGTGGCCTCCCCGAGCGTTTGAGCTATATGCGGCCGGCGGCGTAATCCGCCGCCTGATCCACCATGCCAGCTTCGACGTACTGCCGATGGGCAATGGGGTTCGTGGCGTCCGAGCAGATCGGGTCGCCGGGCACGCACAACTCGATGGTCTTGCCCGCATACGGTGGACCGATCGTCACCGGCGGCTCGTTGATGATGTTCATGAACTGGCTCGACGGCTTGCCGAAGAGCGTGACCGCGGCCACGTGGTTGGAAACCTCCGCCGGCATTGGCTGCAGGGCCTGCACCAGGTGCACTCCGTCGGGGACGGCGCTTTCGGTGACGAAGCCGATCACGGCCGCGCCCTGGGAGTATCCGCCCAGCACCATCCTGGTTCGCGGGCAGGAGACCGCCATGTGTTCGACGTGCGCGCCCGCATCGCTGATGCCGTCCACGGCCCTGGGGAAATCCGTCGTCGCCGGGTAGTCGACCGGATAGACGCCCAGGGACCTGCCGCCGACGTGCGAGCGCAGGGTGTCGACGAAACTCTGACCGATTCGGCCGACGCCGGGCGGCTCATTGGTGCCCCGCGCGAACACCACCTCGACATCGGGGCACGGGTCGGCCGCCGCCGTCAGCGGGGCAACCGGAAGCGCCCAAAAGGGCGCCAGCACAGCACCAATCAGACCGCCGAGGGTATGCGCCTTCACAGCGCGATCTTGTCACAGGCTGACCAAACGCGCGCGTTATGCGGCGGGGGCCCACACCGGGCTACCGCGACCCGGGAGCCTGGGATCGTCTGTGCACCAACGAACCGGCGGCGCGCAGCGCGCCGCGAAACGCGTAGGCGGCGGTCACGATGGTCAGCAGGATCAGCAGGACGAACATGGGTAGCCAGTTGCCCCTGTCGTGGTCGACGTCCCACCAGATGATGGTGAACAGCACCGCGCAGACCAGGAGCACCAAGTCCCGCCAGTTGCCCTGGTAAGACAATGCCGCCTTGCGCAACGCCCGCCCCCGGTCGGAGGTCTCGATCAGGTCGTCGATGCGGGCGTCGATGGTGCGCTGCAATTCGGCGCGTCGCCCGGCGGCCTCCGGCGGCAACCGCTCCAGCAGGTCCATGTCCTGCGCGATCATGCCCCGATAATCCGGGCCGCGGAACTGGCCGGCGGCGACGGCCAGCATCGCCCCACCGAATACCGGCGCGCTATTGAGCGCGATCTGTCCGAGGCCGGTCATGCCCGCTCCTTGTGGTTGTCGTCAACCGAGCCCGTCGCCGATTGTCACGATGCCTTGGAAGGGCGCCGCCGCGTGCGCGGCTCGGGCGTCTGCAGCGCGCCCATCGCGCGCACCAACTGCGGATAGGCGATCGCCGGCCCCAGCCAGCGGGTGAGGTACCGGCGCAGATCGGCACCGCTGCGCGGCGGCCGCCCCGGGTCGGCGAGGAACGAGTGCAGCACCCGAAGGCTGAATTCATTCAGCTCGTCGAGGCCGGCTTCGTCGAAACCGTAGCTTTCCCAATCGATGTCGTAGCGGTGCAGCATCGACCGCCCGAACGCCAGGGCGGTATCGGAGATGATCGACACCTTCTGCCCGCCCCGGTGGCGCTGGCTCAGCACGACTTCGACCTGGTTGTCCGAGGCCAACTCTTCGATGGCGAAGGCCATCCCTTCGGTCATCGCCACGACCGGGTCGGTGACGCCCTCGAGGTGGGCGGCCATCCGATCCAGGAAGCCGTCGGCCGACCGCATGGCCGACGCCACCAACAGAGCCTGCGTCCCGGGAAAGTACCGATAAACGGTCTGCCGGGTCACCCCGAGCGCCCGCGCCACGTCGGCGATCCGCATCGCCGAGCCGCCTTCGTCGATGATCCGGTCGGCGGCATCGAGGATGCGCTCGATCGCCTCCTCGTCGGAGGCGGGCGCATTTCCTGCCCAACCGTGACTGCGCATCTATCGAGCGGCAACGCCGTAGCCGGTGATCCCCACAGCCGGATCATAGCGGCTGGAAGCAGGCGATCGGTGCTGGTTAACACGGCCGGACACTTCTGCCGTTATGTATGATCGCTGCGAATCTGGGGGTGCCGCGCGGCAGGAAGGCGGGACTTTGCACTACGACACCGTGATCACAGGTGGTCGCTGGTTCGACGGGACGGGCGCGCCGTCGGCGCGCAGAAACATCGGTGTGCGCGACGGCCGGGTCGCGATCGTCACCCCGGAATCGCTCGACACGACGGGCGCCGAGGTGATCGACGCGACGGGACAGTGGGTGATGCCCGGCATCATCGACATCCATACGCACTACGACGTCGAAATACTCTGTGAGCCAGCACTTTCCGAATCACTGCGACACGGGGTGACGACCGTGATGCTGGGATCGTGTTCGTTGTCCACGGTCTATCTGGACAACGTCGACGCGGGGGACATCTTCGGCCGGGTCGAGGCGATTCCGCGGCGCTATGTCATCGAGCATCTCGACGCGGCGCGCTCCTGGAACAATCCGGCCGAGTACGTCGCCGAACTCGACCGGCGCAACCTGGGCCCCAACGTGGCCGCTTTCATGGGCCACTCCGACATGCGTGCCGCGACGATGGGCCTGGACCGGGCGACGCGCAAGGACGTCCGGCCGTCCGCGGCGGAGCTGGCGCGGATGGAGTCGATGCTGAACGAGGCGCTCGACGAGGGATTCGTCGGGATGTCCTCACAACAACTGCTGTTCGACAAACTCGACGGCGACGTCTGCCGGTCGCGCACGCTGCCGTCGACGTACGCCAAGACCCGCGAACTGCGCCGGTTGAACGCGATCTTGCGGCGGCGCAACAAGATCCTGCAGTCGGGGCCGGATATCAAGAATCCACTGTCGGTGGTCTCGCAGCTGGCGACGTCGCTGGGCCTCGGCCGTCCCCGGCTGAAGACCAGCCTGCTCTCGGCGGCCGACATCAAGGCGATACCCCCGGTGATCCACCTGATGGACCGGCTCGCGCGGGTGGTGAACGGCCTCGGCGGCGACTTCCGCTGGCAGCATCTGCCGGTGCCGTTCGAGGTCTACGCCGACGGGATCTCGTTGGTGGTGTTCGAGGAGTTCGGCGCGGGCGCAGCGGCGCTGCACCTGCAAAGCGAGATCGAGCGCAATCAGCTCATGCGCGACGAGGACTACCGCCGCCGGTTCCGCGAGGACTACGACCGCAAGTTCGGGCCCAGGGTGTGGCACCGCGACTTCTTCGACGCCGAGATCGTGGCCTGCCCCGACCGGACGGTGGTGGGCAAGTCCTTCGGGCAGGTGGGGCTGGACCGCGGCGGCCTGCATCCGGTCGACGCGTTTCTCGACTTGGTGGTGGAGCACGGCGAACAGCTGCGCTGGCGCACCACGATTTCCAATCATCGCCCCGAGGTGCTCAAGAAGCTGGCACGAAGTGAAACCGTGCAGATGGGCTTTTCCGACGCCGGGGCGCACCTGCGCAACATGGCCTTCTACAACTCCGGGCTTCGCCTGCTGCGGCACGTGCACGAGGCGGAAAAGCACGGCACCCCGTTCATGTCGGTCGAGCGTGCCGTGCACCGGCTCACCGGCGAGCTCGGCTCCTGGTACGGAATCGACGCAGGCACCCTGCGCGAAGGTGATCGCGCCGACCTCGTCGTGATCAATCCGGACAAGCTCGACGCTTCGCTGGATCGTTACGCCGAGCATCCGGTGGAGTCCTACGGCGGGTTGTCGCGGATGGTCAACCGCAACGACGAAACCGTCAGCGCCGTGCTCGTGGCGGGACGGTTCGCGTTCGGTGCGGGCGAGCCCGCACCGGCACTGGGCAGGCAGAAGTTCGGCCGTTTTCTGCGGGCCGGTCAGGATTCCCGGAGCCTGACGCCGGTGGCGTGACGCGCCGCCTAATCATTTGCGGCACCGCCGGTTAGGCGACGGAGGCGCCAAGGATGAGGTTGACGGCCTCTTCGAGTTGTCCCTCGATCTCGTCGAAGCTGACGAACCGGGCGGTCATCAGGGCGCCGGAGAAGGTGATCTGCAGTGTGGATTTGACCGCACGCGGCCAGCCGGGACCCAGGGCGGCCCCGATCCGCGCGGACACCTCCTGCCCGATCTGCTCCCGGATCGGTTGCACCGCCGGGTCGTCGGCCATCAGCGCGGCGCCGCACGCGGCGGTCAGCTCGGGCTCGTCGGCGACCACCACGGCCATGTCGCGCAGCGTCGCGCTGACCCGCGCCTTGGTCGTCTCGTTGACGTCGGTATGCAGCGGGAGCTCGCGCAGGAACCGCAGGTACACCGCCGCCACCAGCGCGCTTTTCGACGGAAAGTAGGTGTAGGCGCTGGCCGGCGACACCCCGGCGCGGGTCGCCACCGAACGCATCGTCAGATTCGCGTACGACGATTCGCGCAGCTCCTCCAGCCCGGCGTCGAGGACCTTGCGGATCGTCTGGCCCGGCCTGCGGTCGGACCGGCGCGCCGCATCTTTAGACACCCGTCCAGTGTAGGAAGGCTTCGCCCGGGCGCGGCAGGGCAACCTGTCGGCCGCCGGCCCGGAACCGCGGGCGGCCGTCCAAAAGGATCTAGAGTGGCGCCCATGGCCGAGGCGGACCGGCGGCGCTGGGACGAGCGGTACGCCACGAAGGCACCGCCTCCGGTGGAGGCCGTGGGACCGCCCGAATTCCTGGCCCCCCACGCGGAGCTGCTTCCCGCCGCGGGCAGTGCCCTCGATCTCGCGTGCGGGGCGGGGCTGGCGGCGGTGTGGCTCGCGACGCGCGGGCTTGCGGTGCAGGGAGTGGACGTCTCGCCGGTGGCCGTCGCCCATGCCCGGGACTTGGCTCACCGCGCCGGGGTCAGCGACCGGTGCCGGTTCGAGGTCGTCGACCTCGACGACGGACTGCCGGCCGGGCCGCCCCTGGATGTCATCCTCTGCCACCGATTCCGGGACCGTCGCCTCGATCGCGCGATCGTCGAGCGCCTGGCGCCGGGCGGGTTGTTGGCGATGGCCGTGCTGAGCGAAGTCGGCGGCTCCCCGGGGCCGTTTCGCGCGGTCGCCGGTGAGCTACCCGCGGCGTTCGCCGACCTCGAGCGGGTCGCGTCCGGTGAGGGTGCGGGTTGCGCCTGGCTGCTCGCGCGCGCGGCCGACGCCGCTGGGAGGCAAGCTTTTTCGCCGCCGCGGACATAGCGCGCAGCGCATTGGCGATCGAGCAGGACGAATCGGCTTCCGGCCCGGCGGTCTGAAGGTAATGTCACGCGCATGGAGCGGCGCGTCCTGGAAGCGGTGATCTACGAGCGCGAGCCGCCGATTGCGCGGATCATCCTGAACCGGGTCGACAAGGCCAACACCAAGGACGCGGTTCTGGTCACCGAAGTCGACGAGTGCCTGCACGAAGCCGACCGTGACAAGGAGATCAAGGTCGTCATCCTCAAGGCGAACGGAAAAGGGTTTTGCGGGGGACACGTGGCCCGCTGGGGCCCCGACGAAAATCCGTATCCGGATTTCGGTGAGACCTTCGAGGACCTGTACAAGGGCACCGCCGACCTGTTCCTGTGGCCGACGCTGTATCTGTGGGAATTCCCCAAGCCGACCATCTCCGCGATTCACGGCTACTGCATGGGCGGGGGGATCTACCTCGGCCTGCTGACCGACTTCTGCGTCGCATCCGAGGACGCGTACTTCCAGATGCCGCTCGCCCAGAGCCTCGGCGAGCCCGGCGGCCACACCATGATCGAGCCGTGGTTGCTGATGAACTGGCATCGCACCATGGATTGGCTGCTGCTGGCCCCGACGCTGTCCGCGCAGGAAGCCCTCGACTGGGGCCTGCTCAACAAGGTGGTGCCGCGCGAAGAACTCGAGGACACCGTCGAGGAGATGGCGCGCAAGATCGGCCAAATCCCGTTGACCACGTTGATGGCGGTGAAGAACAACGTTAAGCGTGCGTGGGAATTGATGGGGATGCGGGTCCACCTGCAGGTCAGTCACATCCTGACGAACATGGTGGGCGCCGCCACCGATGTGCAGGCCCGGCGGGCCGAGCTGAAGCAGTCGGGCATGAAGCCGCGCGAGTTCGTCGGCCAGGACGACCCGCAGAACCCGTAGCCCGATCACCGCTCAACGCGAGCCGGTGAAGACCCGGTGAGAGCCGTGAAAATTGGCGCATGACAGCCCCGGTCGGTGAATTAGGATTGCACCTGGTAGCGGCTGGCGCGCCACTGCACCACCCGCATGGCCGGCACAACGAGAGGGGTGCTTGGTGGCTGCAGCGTATCGGACCGCCCATGCCCCGGCGCGTGCCCGTGCCGTCGGGCCAGACCGTGAGAAAGTGCCCGCCCGTCCAGGATGTCGGCACGGCGCTCTCCCCGGCGTGACTTACCGGCGAAGTTCGCTTCAGCACAAGGAGAATGACCCGACATGACGCAGACGTTGAATGTGGAGTACGAGGAACTCCTGACGCGAGCCGCCGAACTTGAGCAACCGCTGCCGACCGTTCCGTCCTCCAATCCACAAGGGCCGTGCAATCTTTCGTTCATCAGCGATACCGCGACCCGACTCGCGCTCACCGCTGACACGTTGCGCCTGTACCTCAAGGGCTGCGAACGGGAATGGAGGAGTCTGGCGAAATCCCTGAGGAACGCGGCCAAGGCCTACGAAGAGGTCGACACCGGGGCCGCGGAGGACATCGGCAACATCCTGAACAACGACGCTTCCGCTGCGGGGGTGGCGGCGCCGACGCTGGCCGCGGACGAGGAGCCCTGGACGGCGCCCGAGCCGATGGCGGCGCCGCCGCCGTTCGAATACCCCTACTACGAAGTCCGGCAGGCAGCCGAGGACATCGAGACGGGGGACCAGGGCACGTCGTTCCGGGCGTTTGCGCAGGAGTGGAAAGCGTTTCAGCAGTCATTTCAGGAACAGACCTATCGGTTCCGGCTGTTCAGCCGCTGGGAGGGTGAGGCGACGGAGCAGGTCGAACGGAATTTCCAGCAACAAAAAGAGTGGATTTACAAGATGGCGAAACTGTGCGCCGACCTCGGACAGCAGGCCGACCGGGTCGTCGACGTGCACAAGAAAGTCACCGCCACCACCGGATACATGAATCAACACGCCCTGGGCGGCGCGCATCCCACGACCTACGAAGTGTCGCAATGCGATTACTGGTATCGGTATTACGTGGAAAACGGCTACCAGGAATACATCGCTTCGGCCATTGACTGGTACGAAAAACTTCAGGCGACCTCGGAATCGGCATTGAAGTACTACGTCCAGTACGCGAACATTCCCCTGAAGCCGTTGAACCCGGACGCTCCGCCCAAGGCCCACGTCATCAAGGCGCCCGGGGAAACGCCGAAGCCGGATCCCAAGCCCGAGCCCAAGCCCGATCAGGGGACGGCGCCGTCGCCGACGCCGACCCCGACGCCCGCGCAGCTCGGCCAGCTGGCGGGGAACATGGCGCCGGCGCTGCAGGGTGCTGCGCAGGGCATGCAGGGCGCCATGCAGGGCATCCAGGGGCTCACCCAGGGCATGGGCGGCGCGTCGACGCCCGCGCAGCTCGCGTCGGACACCACCCCGGAGCCGCCGCCCGCCGACGAAGCGAAAAAGGACGACGAGGACAAGGACAAAGAGGACCAAGAGAAAAAGGACGAGGCGACGACGGTCGCCGAAGGCGCGGCGGCCGGGGACCAGGCGTCGGGCAACGCCCCCACCGAGCCACCGGCCGCGGGGCAGCCCGGGGCCACCACCCCCGGGGGAACGCCGTCAGGCGTGGTGCTCTAGGTGACGTCCTAGCGGGCGCGGCTTCTCTCGCCGGCGACCCTGCGGCCCGCGGCATGGCGGGCGGCGACATAACCGAAAACCATGGTGTAGGCGATGCTTCCGCCGGCGCCCAGGTAGTTCCGGCCCATGACCGTCGCCGTGAGGTTGCCCGTCGCGTACAGCCCGTCGATCACGCAGTCGTCCTCGTCGAGCACCTGCGCGTGCTCGTTGGTGATCACCCCGCCGCACGTCCCGACATCGGCGGGAACGACCTTGGTGGCATAGAAGGGGGCCCGCTCGAGCGGGCCGAGCGCGGCGTTGGGGCGGTACCCGGGATCGCCCAGGCAGTCGTTGTACGCCGACTGGCCGCGCCCGAAGTCCGGGTCGAGGCCCTTGACCGCAAACCCGTTGAAGCGCTTGATCGTCTGCTCAAGCGCGTCGGAGGGCACGCCCATCTGGCGAGCGAGGTCGCCGACGGTCTCGCCCCGCACGACCGCGCCCCGCGTGACCAGCTCCTCGGGGAGGCGGCGCCTCTTGAACGGGTTGGCACCCGACACGTATCGGGTGATGTAGCCCTCGTCGAAAACCATCCAGCACGGCACGGCCTTGTTCGCGTACATCGCTTTGCCGACTTCGACGTACGAGTTGGACTCGTTGCAGAACCGTCGGCCCGTTCCGTCGACGTAGATGGCGCCCGGCCGCTGCCGGCCGCTGCCCAGCGCCCGTGCGGCGTCACCGCCGTCGGCGATGAAAACCGATGGCAGCCACCATGCCTCGTCCATCAGGTCGGTCTTGGCGCCCAGGCCGATCGCGGACTGCAACACCTCGCCGGTGTCGCCGGCGTTGGCGATCGACCAGTGCCCCTCGTTGGGCTGGTCCCCGCTGTAGCGGCGGCGCATGTCCGCGTTGCGGCTGAAGCCGCCCGCGGCGAGTAGCACGCCCTTGCGGGCCTCGACGTTGAGAACGGAGCCGTTGCGGGCCACGCGCGCGCCGACCACGCGGCCGTCCTCGACGATCAGGTCCTCGATGGCGGCGCCGGTCCAGATCGGCGGCTCACCGCGCAGGTCGATCAAAGCTTTGAGCATCTGCCCGATCAGGGATGCTCCGTTGGTCAGCATTTCGCGGCGGCGGAGCCTGGCCGCCCTGGTGCGCGCGAACACCCGCATGGCCACCGCGAAGGCGCGCGGCGACCGATTGAAGTACTGCACCGAACGCAGCTCGTTCGTCTTGAGGACGAACCCGCCGTAACTCTTGGCCATCGAGGGCTGGACCTTGTCGCTCCAGCTTCCCAGCGCGGCCGCATCGTAAGGGACGCACTCGATGGCGCGGCCGGCTTCGTTGCCGCCCTTGTGGTTCGGGTAGTAATCGCTCCAGCCCGGGCATCGCACGAACCGAACGCCCTTGCGGGTCAGGAAGTTGATCATCTCGTACCCCGCGGTGAGGAACATCTCGCGTCGCGCCGGCGATGAGGCGGGGCCGATGTCACCGACGACGTCGTCGAAGTAGGCCAGCCCGTCCTCGTGTGAGTCCGCGATGCCGTCGGCGCGCATCAGCGGGTTGTTGGGCAGCCACACCATGCCGCCGGAGAGGCCGGTGGAACCGCCGACCAGGGGTTGCTTTTCGATCACCAGCGGTTCGATGCCGGAGTCCAGCGCCGCCAGCGCCGCGACCATGCCGCCCCCGCCGCTGCCCGCGATGAGCAGATCGACCGTGCGGTCCCACCGGCCGGTCATCGTGCCCCCCCGCTGAAACCGAGGTCGGCGACGGGAACGTCGATGGTGGTGTTGGTCTTCTGGATGGCGGGCACCAGGGCGTCGTACGGCAGGCCGGCGAGGAAGCCGTCTATCACCCGTTCGAAGTTGGAGATCAGGCCCTCGATCCTGCTGGACAGTCGCATGTACTCAAACCCCTTGGAGTGCAAGCCTTTTTGCTGTCGGGGCAGATTCGAGAAATCCTGGGCCGGTATCGGAGGCCAGCGCGGGTCGTCGGGTGCCATGGGCACCGGCGGCGTCGGTTTTGGCGTGCTCTGCTCCGGCGGGATGCGGGTGAGTGACCAGATCTCGAACAGCGTTTCCTCCGGGCCGAGCGGCCGGATCCGGTACGACGAGGCGCTGCTGTACTGGGGCAGCAGGAAGTAGTGGGGGAAGCCGAAATTGATCGCTTCGGTGATGCCGCGCCGCTCGAGTTCGTTGAGGTCGGGGATGTCGCAGCCGCGGGCTCGATGCCAGTGCACGATCGCGTCGTTGAGCGTGCGGCGCCACACGGCCATCGCCTCGGCTGGGTCGGCCGGCAGTTCGAGGTCCTGCAAGCCCTCGGCGATGCGGACATCGTTCTCGTGCGTCATGCCGGCCATGCCTTCGCCCAACGTCCGCATGAAATAGAGGTTGGTCTGGGCCAATCCGGGTGGTTCGGCGGTGCCGGGCCGCTTCGGCATGCTGGACGGCAGCAGTTGCGGGTGGGTCTGCGGGACGTGATAACCCTCCATGAAGGCGGCCGTCGCCAGCTTCCAGTTCACCGGCAGCCGGCACGACTGCCACCACTCGACCCGCAGCGACTCGACCTTCCACGCGTCGTAGATCGATGCGAACGGCTCGAAGCAGTCACGGAACGGCGGTGCGCCGTCGTCGAGGTTGATCCACGCGCATCCACCCCAGACCTCGCAGCGGACCGAAACCAGGCGAAGATCCTCCGGGTCCAGGTTGTGCTCGTCGAACTCCTCGGGCCTGAGCACAAAGGTGTTGCGGCCGTCGATGCCCCAACACCAGCCGTGGAACGGGCACACGAAGGTGCGCCGGTTTCCGTTGCCCTCCACCAGCTTCACCCCGCGGTGGCGACAGGCGTTGTGGTAAGCGCGAACGTTTTCCGCGTCCAGGCGGACCACGATGATCGACTCGTCGAGGATCTCGTACTCGACGTAGTCGCCGGCCTTGGGAATCTCCTCCAGACGGCAGGCCATCTGCCACACGCGTGGCCAGAGCATTTCGCTTTCGAGCGCGTAGAACTCCGGGTCGTAGTAGCGCTGCTTGGGAATGCGATCGACGGCCTGGACCGCCCACGGCACCGGAAGCGGGGTCCAGTTCAGTTGGCTGTTATCGGTGCTCTGGGTGGTGACCATTTTCATCCCCTCATACGATCCGCGATGCCCGCCCCTGCCAGTAACGCTCGCGGAGGCGTCTCTTGTACAGCTTGCCGTTCGGGTCCCGGGGCAATTGGGGAACGAATTCGACGGTGCGCGGGCATTTGTAGCCGGCGGCGTGCGCTCGGCAGTATTCGATCAGCTCGGCTTCGAGGTCGGGGCCCGGAGCGACGCCGTCGACCGGCTGCACGACGGCCTTGACCTCCTCGCCGAACTCGTCGTTGGGGACGCCGAAGACGGCCGCGTCGACGAGCTTGGGGTGCATGATCAGCAGGTTCTCGATCTCCTGCGGATAGATGTTCACCCCGCCCGAGACGATCATGAACGTGGACCGGTCGGTGAGGTAGAGATAGCCGTCCTCGTCGAGGAAGCCCATGTCGCCCAGGGTGCGCCAGCCGCGGTCGTTGGACACCGACGCGGTTTTCGCCGGGTCCTTGAAATACTCGAAATCCGGTCCGCCCTCGAAGAACAGCTCCCCGGCCTGCCCGGCGGGCAGCTCGACGCCGTCGTCGCCGACGACGTGCACCGGCGACATGGGCCTGCCCACCGAGCCGGGATGGGCCAGCCACTCCTCCGGACCGATCGTGGTCCCGGCGAATCCTTCTGTGCCGCCGTAGTATTCGTGGATAATCGGTCCGAACCACTTCATCATGTGGTGCTTGACGTCGACCGGGCAGGGCGCGGCCGCGTGGATGACACATTGCAGGCTCGAGACGTCGTAGCGCTCCCGAACCGCCCTGGGCAGCTTGAGCATCCGCACGAACATGGTGGGCACGAACTGGGCGTGCGTGACGCGGTGCGTCTCGATCAGGGCCAGGACGGCCTCGGCGTCGAACCTGCGCATCAGGACGGCAGCCGCGCCGACGCGGTGGACCGCCATGGTGTAGTTCACCCCGGCGGCATGGTAGAGCGGTGCGGGGGAGAGGTACACGCTCGACCGGCTCATCCCGTACTTGTGGGTGAGCGCCAACTCCAGGACCGCCTGCGCCCACGAGCCGTTGCCGTCGGTCGGGAGGGGGCGGCGGACGGCCTTGGGCCGCCCCGTCGTGCCGGACGAGTACAGCATCTCCGACCCGTCCGCCACGGCCGGCGCGGCGCCGGCCACCGCCAGCGCGTCCTCGTACCCGTCCCACCCGGGCAGCTCGCCCCCCACCACGAGATGGACGGTGACGGCCGCGTTGGCCGCGCGGACGTGCTCGGCCAGATCGGGCATGGTGGCGTCGACGAACACGGCCTTGGCGTCGGAGTCGTCCAGGACGTAGGCGACCTCCTCCGGGGTGAAGTGGGTATTGACCGCGGTGTAGTAGAGACCGGAAAGCTGGCAGGCCCAGGTGATTTCGAGGAATTCGGGCCGGTTCGCCAGGACCAGGGCCACACCGTCGCCCGGGCGCAGCCCGGCGTCATGCAGCGCGGCGGCGACGCGCTGGCTGCGGGCATAGAGTTCGCCGAACGGGATCGCCCGGCCGTCGGCGATCAGGGCCGGCGACGAAGCGGCCGCGATCGCGTGATCGGCGAGATTCACCGGCGGCCCTAAGTGGCTGCGGCGCCGTCAGCCTGGGCGGCCGCCGCGGCCTGCCGCCGGGCGTGCTCGGACGGCAGCACCTTGTCCTTGAACACCGTCTGAATCAGTTGCTGCACATCCTTGCTGATCGAGGCAAGCGCGACGAGATCGTTGGAGCTCTGCCAGTGCACCCGCATGCCCATCAGCTCCCAGGCCCGCTTGAGGTTGGCCTTGGTGAGCATCAGCGTCGTCAACGGTGCCTGGGCGATGTGCCGGGCGATGGCCTCGACACGGTCGTCAAGCTGATCACGCGGGACGACCTCGTTGACCAGGCCGACCTCCAGCGCCTTTCTGGCGTCGATGACCTCGGCGGTGAACAGATAGTACGCCGCACGGCGCCAGTTCATGAACACCCAAGGCTCGATGGAACATTCACCCGAGGGCATGCCGAATCCCTGCAGCGGCGGGTAGGAGAAGTAGGCGTCCTCAGCGGCGATGACGATGTCGGTGGTCAGACCCATATGGGTTCCGCCGCCGACGCAGTAGCCGTGCACCTGCGCGATCGTGGGCTTGGAGAACTCCCACAGGTTCAGGGTCGGCTTGACGAACAGGTCCGACTGCGCCTTCCACGGGTGGCCGGTCACCATGGCGTTCTCCACGAACGACGGGTAGTCAACCGCGTTGTTGCCGATGGCGTGGCCCGAGCAGAAGCCCTTGCCGTTGGCCTTGAGCACGAGCACCTTGATGTCGTAGTCGCGGTCGGCGTCCAGCAGCGCCGCGTCGACCTCTTCGGCAAGCTTCTGATCCTGGGCGTTCGCCTTCTCCGGCCAGTTCAGCGTGACCCGGGCGATGGGTCCCTCTTTTTGGTAGATGATTCTCTCGCGAGTCTCGTTGAGATCCATACGTGCTCACCTTTCGTTCAAGAAGTGATGACGCCGATTTCGGCGCCGATGTCGTAGGTGTTCCCGACCTGCCCCGTCCACCGCACGGTGCCCGACGCTCCCGCTTCGATTTCCTGTTCCACCTTTTCCGTGGCGATCACGTAGATCGGTGTGCCCGCCTCCACGTGCTGGCCGGCGTCGACGAGCAGGCCGGTCAGCTCGGCTTCCGAAACGGCCACCGAGACCCGCGGAATGCGAATGATGAAGTCAGCCATGCGCCCCCGCGCCCGTCTTTTCGAGGGTCCGCTGCGCGGCAGCGACGATCCGCTCGGGCGACGGGTACACCTGCGCCTCGAGCGCCGCCGCGGCCGGGTTGGGGACGAACCGGGCGGCCACCCGTTCGACGGGCGCGGCGAGTTCGGAGAACAACTCCGAGTGCAGGATCGCGGCGATTTCCGCTCCGGGACCGGCGAACTGGACGGCGTCGTGGACGATGACGGCCCGGCGGGTGCGGCGAGCCGAGTCGATGATGGTCTCGACGTCGAGTGGCACCAGGGTGCGCAGGTCGACGACCTCGGCGCTGACGCCCTGATCGTGCAGCATCGCCGCGGCGGCCAGCGCGTCGTGCACGCAGCGTCCGTAGCCGATCAGGCTCACGTCGGTGCCCGGCCGCTTGATGTCGGCCTGGCCCAACGGGATTGAAAACCCGGGCTCGACCGGGACGGGGCCCTTCTTGCCCTGGAGCCGGATCGTCTCGACGAACAGGCAGGGATCCGGGTCGAAGATCGCCGCCGTCAGGAGGCCCTTCCCGTCCCGCGGAGTGGAGGGCACGATCACCTTCATGCCGGGGATGTGCATGAACCATGCCTCCAGGCTTTGCGAGTGCGTCGCGCCGGTGGCCAGCCCGGCGTACACCTGGGTGCGGATGGTGAGCGGCGCCGTCGTGCGTCCGGCGGTCATGAAGCGCAACTTCGCCGCGTTGTTGATCAGCTGATCGGCGGCGATGCCGATGAAATCCATGATCATGATCTCGGCCACCGGCAGCAGGCCGTCGATGGCGGCGCCGATCGCCGCGCCGACGATCGCCGCCTCCGAGATCGGGGTGTCCAGCACCCGCTCGTGGCCGTACTTCGTCGACAGCCCCGCGGTCGGACCGGACGCGCCGGGATCGGCGATGTCCTCACCGAGCAGGAAGACCCTGTCGTCGGCCGCCAGGGCCTGATCCAGCGCGAGGTTCAGCGCCTCGCGCATGGTCAGCTCTTGTTCTTGCGCGCTCATACCGGATACCCGATCGGGGTCGCGTACACGTCGGAGTCCAGCTCGTCGATCGACGGGCCGTCGGCGCCCATCACGGTGTGCAGCGCCGCTTCCACTGTCGCCGTTGCCTCATCGTCGATGCGGTCGAGCTCCTCGGAATTGCAGACGCCGGCCTCGACGAGGTGGTTGCGGAACCGGGGGACCGGGTCGGCTTGGATCGCGGCGGCCAACTGCTCCTTGGGGATGTAGGGCATCCGGTCGCCGAAGTAATGGCCGCGGAACCGGAACGTCACGCACTCGATGAAGGTGGGGCCTTCGCCGGAGCGGGCACGCTGCAGTGCGTCGTCGAGCGCGGCTTTGACTGCCAGCGGGTCGTTGCCGTCGACGCGCACCCCGGGCATGCCGTAGCCCGCCGCCCGGTCGGCGACGTGTGCGAGCTTCATGGTGTCGACGGTCGGCGTCATTTCGGCGTACAGGTTGTTCTGGCAGACGAAGACCACCGGTAGGTCCCACAGCGCGGCCATGTTCGCCGCCTCGTGGAAGGACCCGGTGTTGGTGGCGCCGTCGCCGAAGCTGACCACCGTGACGCGATCGGAGCCCTTGCGTTTGGCGGCCATCGCCAGCCCCACCGCCACCGGGGGGCCGGCCCCGACGATGCCGGTCGAAAGCATTACGCCCTTATCGGGTTTGGCGATGTGCATGGTGCCACCCTTGCCGCGGCCCGCGCCGACGACGCGGCCCATCATCTCGCCGTAGATCTCTTCCAGTGGGACGCCCTTGCCGATGAGGTCGTGCAGACCGCGGTAGGTGGTCACCAGTTGGTCGTCGGGGCGCAATGCGACACCCATCGCGGCGGCGATGGCCTCCTGGCCGCGTGAGGGCCAATACACGCACATGAACTCGCCGGTGCCAATGCCTTTGGACAGCCGATCGTCGGCGGCCTTCATCAGCACCATCAGCTCGTACAGGCGGCGCTCGACACCGGCGGCCCCGTCGCTCATGCGGTCACGCACCGGACCACGGCTTGACCTTCAGGAAGCCGCCCCCGTCGACGCGGAGTTGCTGCCCGGTGATGTACCGCGCCGCGTCGGAGGCGAGGAACAACACCGCCTCGCTGATGTCCTCGGGCTCGACGTAGGGGATCGGCATCGCCTGCACGAGCGGGAAAACCGGTTCGGCGTCCTCGCGGGCGGGATCCTTCAGGTCCGGCCGGAAGGCGCGATACATCGGCGGGCTGTGCAGCATGTCGGTGTTCACGTTGGTGGGGTGCACCGCATTCATCCGGATGGAGAACCGGGCGAGCGCCAAGGCGAAGTCGTTGACATAATGCGCCGCAGCCAATTTCGCGAAGGCATAGCCGGCCCCGCCGGGGCCACCGTCGATGCCCGTGGTGTTCATCGACGACATGAACGCGGCGTTGGACCCGATCACGATGATCGAGGCGCCGGCTTGCAGGTGCTTGAGGCTCGCGTGCACCAGATTCAGCACGCCGACCAGGTCCACGTCCACGGCGTCGGCGAAGGCCTGCGGCGGCAGGCCCGCGGTCAGGGGGCAGATGCCCGCGTTGGCGACGACGACGTCGAGATGGCCGAACTCGGCGACACCCTCGTCGATCGCCGCGGACAGGGCGGCGCGGTCGCGGACGTCGGCAACCGCGGTGAACGCGCGCTGCCCCTCCTTCTCGACCAACCGGGCGGTCTCGTCCAGGTCTTCGCGCCGGGCCAGGGGATATTCGTTGGTCTCGATGTCGGCGCACAGGTCCACCGCGATGATGTCCGCGCCCTCGGCGGCCAGCATCCGCGCATGCGAACGGCCTTGACCGCGCGCGGCGCCACTGATCACGGCCACCTTGCCCGCTACCCTGCCCATCGCCCGTCCTTCGTCCGTGTGGCTCTGCCGCGAACCACGTTGGTGCGCAACATTTTTGAGCGGTGCCGCGAGCGGCCGAGCGGAACCGGATCGGGCACCCGCGTGGCTGCTCTGGGAGACGGCGCGCGTTCACCGCGGGGTGGCGTCGGAATCGGGCCGACGGTCGGATCCATCGCATCTCTTCCACGAAAAACTGCGCTGACCTGCAGCGGGTCTACCGCTACGCCCTAGACTAGCTAGAATATCTAAAATAGCAAGGAATGGCGGTTCGACCGAGGGAGTTGGCGATGTCTGGCGTGCGCGGGGGTGTGCTCCAAGGGGTGCGGGTCGTCGAGTTGGCGTCGTGGACCTATGTGCCGTCGGCCGGTGCGGCCCTGTCGGACTGGGGTGCCGACGTGATCAAAGTCGAAGGCGTCGCCTCCGGCGATCCGGGACGCGCGCTGGTCGTCGGTGGGTTCACCCGGCAGGCGGCTCGCCCGGACGCCGACTTCATCCTCGAGTTGGGGAACCGCGGCAAGCGCAGCATCGCCGTCGACATCAAATCCGAGACGGGCCGGGAGCTGTTCGGCCGCCTGTTGGCGAGTGCCGATGTGTTCCTTACCAATTGGTTGCCCGGCGCACTCGAGCGGGCCCGGCTGACCGTCGACGACATCCGGTCGTTCAACCCGAGGATCATCATCGCGCGCGGCACCGGGCTGGGGGTGCGGGGCCCGGATCGCGATCGCGGAGGCTTCGACGCGGCCACCTACCTCGCGCGGGGCGGCGTCGCCTACACGCTCACGCCCTTCGGCACCGACACGCCCGCCGTGCAGGGTCCGGGGTTCGGCGACCTCCAGGGTGGCGCGACGCTCGCCGGCGGTGTCTGCGCCGCGCTGTTTCATCGCGAGCGCACCGGTGAGCCGACGATCGTCGACTCGTCGCTGCTGGCGCAGGCGATGTGGGCGATAGCGCCGTCCATCTCGGCGGCCGATTTCTTCGACATCGACGGGATCCCGGGCGCACCGCCCGGCTTGGCCATCAACCCGCTCGTCAACCGGTACAAGACCCGCGACGGCAGGTGGATCCAGTTGGTCTTCTTGCAACCGGACAAGTTCTGGTTGGGATTCTGCGAACGCATGGGCCTGGCGGAGCTGGCGACCGACGAGCGATTCGTCCCGTCGAGCAACCTGATAGCCAACGCCGCCGCGGCCACCGAGATCCTGACCAACGTCTTCGCCCGACACGACCTCGCGCACTGGCAGAAGGCGCTCGAGGACGAGCCCGGTGTGTGGGGCGCCCTGGCGACGCCGCGGGAGACCCTCAACGATCCGCAGGTCGAACCGAACGGATACGTGGTGACCAACGTCGACGACCACGGGGAGAAGTACCGGATCGTGGCGGCGCCCGTGCAGTTCGACGAAACGCCGCCGGCGCCGGCGCGCGCGCCCGAACACGGCCAGCACACCGAGGAGATCCTGCTCGAGCTCGACGTCGACTGGGACGACATCGCCAGGGCCAAGGACCTCGGGGCGATCCTGTGAGCCTCGCCGCTAGTCGACGAAAGGCGCTAACTGTGGGGACCAAAGTCATCGCCTGCCGATAACCCGGTGACCTGAGACGCCCGCAGTCGTACGTTCTGTGCAAAGGAGCACGGACATGACTGCATTCATGCGCGCGAGCGACGCGTTCACCTGGGCAATGGAAAGCGACCCACGGCTGCGATCGACCGTGGTCAGCGTCGTACTTCTGGACCGGTCGCCGGACTGGGACGAGGTGCGGAGACGATTCGACTTGATCAGCCGCAAACTGCCCATGTTCAGGCAGCGCGTGGTGCAGTCGCCCCCGCCGGCCCCGCCGCGCTGGGAGCACTACCGGGATTTCGACCTGGACTATCACCTGCGCCGAGCGAGCATTCCGGGACCAGGGACGCTCGACGACGTGCTCGAGATGGCGCGCGTGGCCGAGATGCAGGACTTCGACCGGGCTCGCGCGCTGTGGGAAACGACGTTCATCGACGGCCTGGCCAACGGGGGCGCGGCCCTGATCTGCAAGTTTCACCACGCGCTCACCGACGGGGTCGGGGGGGTGCAGATCGCGATGCACCTCTTCGACCTCTCCGAGGACCTGTCGCGCGTTGAACCCCTGCCGCCCGAGCCGGAGGCGGCGGAGTCGGGGCTGCTGGGTGGATATCGCGACGCCGCGCGCTACGACTCCGGCCTGCTGGGCACCGCCCTGACGGGCGCGGCGACCCGGGTCCCGCGGTTGATGTACGACGGCATTCGGCGGCCCGTCGACACCATCCGGTCCGCGGCGAACACCGCCGCTTCGGTCTACCGAACCGTCCGGCCGATAAACAGCCCCGGGTCGCCGTTGGCTACGGAACGGGGCCTGATCCGGCGGCTCGGGGTGCATCAGGTGGCGATGCGGCCGCTCCGGGAGGCCGCGCATCGTTGCGGTGGGGCGTTGAACGACGCATTCGTCGCGGGGGTGGCGGGTGGGCTGCGGCTCTACCACGAGAAGCACGGTGTCGCGGTCGGCGACTTGCACATCACGATGCCGATCAGCCTCCGGACCAAAGACGATGGCATGGGCGGGAACCGGATCACACTGATGCGCTTCGACGTGCCCGTCGGCGAGGCCGACCCGGCGAAGCGCATCCAAGCGATCCGGCAGCGCACCGCGGCGGTGCGCAACGAAAGATCCCTGCCATACACGCAATTGATCGCCGGGATGCTCAATCTGGCGCCCCGGTGGTACATCGGCTCGGTCCTGCGCCACGTGGACTTCGTGGCGAGCGATGTGCCCGGCGTACCCGTACCGGTCTTCCTCGGCGGTGCCCCGGTGCGAGCGCAATACGCGTTCGGCCCCACCATCGGCTCCGCAGTCAACGTCACCCTTCTCACGTATGTCGACACGTGCGGGCTCGGCCTGAACGTCGACACCACCGCAATTCCGGACTACGACGTCTTCCACGACGCCATCGTCGGCGGCTTCGACGAATTACTCGCGTTGGCAACCTAATTCGCGGTAGCCGGATTGCAACACAATCCGGAATTCCTCCGGAGTCGTTGGTTAGCAGCCGATCCCGAAACGGTCACGGCCCGATATCAATCCCGGCGGCGCTCTGGCACAACGCGATCAATCGACAAATCATGGCACAGGGCGCCTTTGAGGTTTGCGGCCGCGACGATGCGTAGCGCAGGAATTCCTCGTCCGCTATTCAGTGGCGGATTCGTGACGGCGCCGCAGGAGGTATCCACAATATGACGGCGAACTGGGTCCCTGCCCAGACTTCGTGTGGCCCGAATTCCGGTCGCATCCTCGACACCGCGCGGGGCATACTCATCGGCTTGCGCCGGTGCCCGTCCGAAGCCGCCCTGGACGAATTGCACAGCGCGGCCTTGCGGCACAAAGTGCCGGTATTCGCGATGGCGTGGGCCCTGGTGCATTTGGCCGGCGATGGCGAGAAGACACCGAGCTTCACCGACGCGCAATCCGCGGCTCGGCACGAATGGGGACGTTTGTTCTCCTCCGCCGCAGTGACCTGTTGAGCGGGGATCGAGACGCAGGGACGGCCGAGCTTTCGAGGGGTAACCCGGCCGTCCCCAACCACAACGACGCAAAGGCGCGCGCGGAGGGTGGCGCTTTTGGGCTTCGGTTGCAGTGGCCGGCACGCGGGCGGGGGGTGCGGCGGTCTCGGCGAAATCGCGCGGCCAATCGGCCCGCGCCCGAAATCGACTATGGGATCAACCTGGTCCGCTGACGTCAGCGTGCCCAGGCCGGTGATTCGGCCGCGGCGCGCAATGCGTCGACGATGCGCTGTTCTTTCTCGCCGAACCGCTCGGTGGGCGCAGGCACGGAGATGGCAACCACGTTGTCACCCACGGTGCGCCGCGCGATGGCGGCTGCCGAGATCCCCGGGGTGTGCTCGTCGCGATCGAAAGCGATTCCGGTGCGCCGGATTTCGGCGACCTCTCCGCGGAGCCGGTCGGCGGCCTCGGCACCCAATCGGGACATGACCGACTCGGCGTCGGCGTCGTCCAGCGCCGCGAGGGCGGCCTTGCCGTTCGCCGTCGACTCGAGGGGGAACCGGACGCCGACCGCGGAGACCGCGCGCAGGCGATGCGACGATTCCAACTGATCGACGAACCACATCCGCTGCCCCCGCAGCACCGACAGGTCGACCGTCTCGCCGTCGGTCGCGCGCGCCACCCGCTCGATCGTGGGGCGGAAGACCGCCGTGATGTGCGCCCCGTCGGAATTGCCGAATCCCAACAGGCGGTCGCCGAGGGCAATGCGGCCCTGCCCGTCGACGCTGGCCAAGCCCACCTCGACCAGACCGACCAGCAGCCGCCGCGCCGTCGACTTGGCCAGCCCGAGCCGCTCGCCGAGGTCGACCAGACGCAGCCGCCCCGGCTCGGCGGCGATCTCGTCCAGCGCGGCGGCCGCGCGGCGTAGCACCTGGATGCCTTCGTCGCGACCAGTTGGCGAATTTTCCCCCGTGGACGGCATTCCTCCACTATAGTGTTCCGCATCCCGGATCACAAAGATCCGAACTCCGAATCAAAGGGGATGGTCGATGAGCGGGCTGCCGGCCGGACGGCACTACTTTCGGGGTGATGACGGCTACGAGGCGGCCCGCCGGGGCACCGTGTGGCACCAGCGGGTGCCCGAGCGCCACCCCGAGGTGATCGTGCAGGCCATCGACGCCGACGACATCGTCGCCGGCATCCGGTACGCCACGACCCACGGGCTCAAGGTCAGCATCGTTTCGGGCGGACACAGCTTCGCGGCCAGCCACCTGCGCGATGGTTCCGTGCTGCTCGACGTCAGCCGGCTCGACCACGCCGTCATCGACGCCGAGAAGCGCCTCGCCCAAGTGGGTCCGGGCAAGGGCGGCAGCCTGCTGATGGCCGACCTCGAGGCGCAGGGGCTGTTCTTTCCCGGTGGCCACTGCAAGGGCGTCTGTCTGGGCGGCTACCTGCTGCAGGGCGGCTACGGCTGGAACAGCCGCGTCTACGGCCCGGCCTGCGAGAGCGTCATCGGCCTCGACGTCGTGACCGCCGAAGGCGAACAGATTCACTGCGACGCCAGCAACAACGCCGACCTCTACTGGGCCGCCCGCGGCGCCGGCCCCGGCTTCTTCGGCGTGGTCACCTCGTTCTACCTCAAGCTCTATCCGCGACCGGGCGCCTGCGGCACCAGCGTCTACGTCTACCCGTTTGAGCTGGCCGACGAGGTCTTCACATGGACCCGCGCGGTCAGTGCCGAAGTGGACCCCCGCGTCGAGCTGCAGGCCGTGGCCTCACGCGGTGAACCGAACATGGGCATCGACACCCCGGTCATCTCGCTGGCGTCGCCCGCCTTCGCGGACTCCGACGAGGAGGCGGAAAAGGCCCTGGCGCTGTTCGGCAGCTGCCCGGTCGCCGATCGGGCGCTCGTCAAGATTCCTTATATGCCAACCGATTTGCCGAGCTGGTATGACGTCGCGATGAGCCACTACCTGTCCGACCACCACTACGCCGTCGACAACATGTGGACGTCGGCACCGGCCGAGGACCTGCTGCCGGGCATCCGGACGATCCTGGACACGATGCCGCCGCATCCCGCGCACTTCCTCTGGCTGAACTGGGGCCCCTGCCCGCCCCGCCAGGACATGGCCTACAGCATCGAGGGCGACATCTACCTCGCGCTCTACGGTTCGTGGAAGGACCCGGCCGACGAGGCCAAGTACGCGGACTGGGCGCGGTCCAACATGGCCGCGATGTCAGAGTTCGCGATCGGCATTCAGCTCGCCGACGAGAACCTCGGCCAGCGGCCCGCGCGGTTCGCCAGTGACGCCGCCATGGCCAAGCTCGACCGCGTGCGCGCCGAGTACGACCCCGACGGCTTGTTCAACAGCTGGATGGGACGACTCTGATGGCCACCGACCTCTATCTGGGCTACCGCGGCGACGACGCGAACACCCCTTTCGGCAAGTTCTTCACGCCCGAAATGGCCCCGCTGCCACGCCACGTCGTGGAGGCGCTCGAACACGGGCCGCAAGGCGCCATGGCGCTGCCGTCGTTCGACGACGCCGCGCGGGTGGCCGACGACGGGTACCAGCAGACCGAGAACGGGTACGGGGCCCTCGACGACGGCGGCTACCAGGTGTCGGTGCGCACCGACATGCCGGGGGTCACCCCGGCGATGTGGTCGTGGTGGTTCGGCTGGCACGGCTGTGACACCCGCCGGTACAAGCTCTGGCATCCCCGGGCGCACCTGGCCGCCGCCTGGAAGGACGGCGACGACACGGGCCGCCGGGGCGCCCGGCGTTACATCGGCCGCTGGTCGCTGATCAGCGAATACATCGGCTCGACAATCCTCAACGGCGCAATCCAATTCGTCGAGCCGGCAAGCATGGGCTGCCCGCCCGACGACGATCGCGCGGTGGCGATCTGTGCCCGGCTCGGATCCAGCGAGGCCCCGGTGGACGTCGGCTGGTTCATCCACCACGTCCGGTCGACCCCCGGCGGCGCGGAGATGCGGTCACGGTTCTGGATGGGCGGACGGCACATCGCGGTGCGCAACGTCCCCGGCGTCGCGTCGCGGGCCGTGCGCCCCATCGCCTCGCGGGTGCTCGGCAACGCCGAGACCAGCGCGCGCAACCTGCTGGTGCACTGCGCCCAGGAGATGAATCATCTGGCGGCCTTCCTGCCGGAGCTCCACGCGGCCTTCGGCGACGAGTAGGCGCGCGGACGCCGCGCTAAGCGGGCGGGAGCTGACGCGGGCCTTCGGGGGCGCCCAACTCGGCCGGCCCGTCCCGCCTGGCGAGCTCCCGATCGTCGCTTCGCCGCGCCTTCCCGAGCGACCGCGCGTGCCGGTCCGGACCGCCCAGCCGTGAGTGCGGGGACGGGCCGGTTCGGTCTCGGGCCGAGTCGACGAAAGCTCTTGTAGGGAAGGGGGATTCGCTCGTCTCCGAAGGCCGCTCGGCACGTTCGCCAGGCTCGGAGCTTTCGGAGTCGACCGTGACTTTGTGGGTGCGTCGCATCGAGAAGGTGAACTCCTCGACCTCTTCGAAGACCTGGCGCGCGGTGCGCAGCGGTGCGGTCGTGGTGTCGATCACCCGCCCCACAAACGGGGGCACCAACGGGCGAATCCATCGCGCGGCGGCCTTGGTGGCGTCGGGAATCGACGGGATGAGCGACGTGCCGCGTTCTTCGTGCGCCACCACGTCGCGCTGGACGGGCGCCGGCAGATTCTCCACGTCGGCGATCTGCGCCGGCGCGGGAAGGCCGACAATCGCCCGGCTGGCGGCCTCGGCTTCCGCGGCGATCGGCAGATAGATGTCTTCGTCGGCCGGTTCGATGGGCCGTTGCGACGACGCCCGCACCGGGGGATCGATGGCGTCCGCGATTCGCCGGCGCTGCTGCTCCCGGTCGATCTCGGTCTGCGCCTCGATGGCGAGCCGGGCCTGAGTGAGTTGATGCTCGGCCCACAGGATTTCGGCCTCGCGGCGGACCTCTGCCCGCTTGATCGCGATCGCGGTGTCGGCCTCGAGTTCCGCGCGTTCACGATCCGCGCGTGCCGCCGCGCGCCGGTCGAGCGCGGTCTCGCCGCGCCACCGCCTCAGGATCAGGGGCAACACGTAGAGCAGCACGCAGAACGCGATGGTCAGCAGCCGCAAGGTCAGCGCCCCGGCGTCGGTGCGGGTGAGGTCGTTCATCGCGACCCAGCGAGCGCCCAGGCCGCGATCGGCGCCCGCGACCGCGCCGCGACGCGCCTCGTCGAGTGCTTGCTGCTCGCGGGAGATCCTGGCGTCCAGCTCCGGGGCCTGTCGATCCCGGACCGCGAGCGCATCGTCCAGTTCATGCTGTGCGTCCGCGAGAAGCTCGTTCGCCGTTCGTGTTTCGGGCCCGACACCGGGGACACCCGTGATGCGGGTTTGTGGGCAGGCGGGAGTGGGATGGTATTCGCAGCGGGCGATGACCAGGGCCCGATCCTGCTGCTGATGAGCGCCGTCGACGGCGCCGTCGAGCGCGGCCCGCGCATCCCTGGTTTGTTGCAGGGACGCCGACGCCTGCGCGACGGCCGGCGCCGAGCCGGCATTGCGCAGGGCACGTTCGTCGAGGCGATGGTCGATCGAGCCGGAAAGCAGGACGAGTGCGGCCAGTTCGCCGACGATGACCCCGAGCGCGGTCGCGACCGACGCGCGCCCCGCCGTGCCGACCCGGCCGCGCTGGGACCCGGACGTGGTGGCGCGGGCAACCGCGCCGACCAGCAACCCGAAGACCACCGTCAGCGGCAGTACGGAGGCGAGTGACCAGCGGCCGGTCTCGCCGACCGCCAGGGTCGCGACGAGCACGGCCAGCACCGCCCCGAACAACACCACCGCGCCGGCGCCGGTCTCGGCGGCGTGCGTGGAGCGCTCGCCGCGATCAGCGGGTTCGCGCCATTGCCCGCCGCCGAGCCACGTGAGCAGGCCGGCGGGCCACCACGCCGACCGCTTCTCGGTAACTTCCTGGGCGCACATCGAAAACACCTCCCAAGCCAACAAGCCTCCCAGGCGACCGCCCGTCGGATCGAATCGAAGCCCCCCGGGTGTGGCGTGCCTCACAATCCGACGGCTCGCCGGCCATCCCGGCGGGCGAGCCGTGGTGGTCGCGGATTTGCGCGACGCGTGCAGATCAGCGACGGTTCCGGCGGCCGGCGTGAGACGGTATGAGCCTATGGAGACTCACGATTTTGTCACCTACGAAGAGTTTGGTCGCAGATTCTTCGAGGTCGCTGTCACTCCCGAGCGTGTCGCCGCCGCGTTCGCCGACATCGCCGGCAACGAGTTCGCCATGGAGCCCATCGCGCAGGGCCCCGGCGGAATCGCCAAGGTCAGCGCCAACGTCAAGATCCACGAGCCCAAGGTCACCCGCCGCCTGGGTGACAGCATCACGTTCAGCATCCACATCCCGTTGTCGATCGACCTGCTGCTCGACCTCCGGCTCGACAAGCAGCGGTTCGTCGTCTCCGGAGACATCGCATTGCGGGCCACGGCGCGGGCCGCCGAGCCGCTGTTGCTGATCGTCGACGTCGCGAAGCCCCGGCCTTCCGACATCACCGTCAACGTGTCGTCGAAGTCCTTCCGCGGCGAGGTGCTGCGCATCCTCGCCGGCGTCGACGGCGAAATCCGCCGGTTCGTCGCCCAGTATGTCGCCGAGGAGATCGACTCGCCGCAGTCGCAGGCCGCGCAGATCATCGACGTGGCGCAACAACTGCAGGAGGCCTGGCCCTAGGGCCCCCGGCGCGACGCATAGCCCCGGTCGTCCGCGGGTACTCAGTGCGGGTTGCGCGCCGGGTCGCCTGTGCTGCCGTGCCGGCGCCGACCGCGATCATCGTCGGGGAGGAGCGGGGGAACTTGGCACGTGTAGATGTCTCGGTGTCGTCGGAGGTGGATCCGGAGGCCGCCTGGAAGCTGGCGTCCGACCTGAGTCGGTTCGACGAGTGGATGACGATTTTCGCCGGGTGGCGCGGACCCGTTCCCGACAAGATCGAGGAGGGCACCTGCGTCTCGTCGTGCGTGAAGGTCAAGGGCTTTCGCAACGTCATCCACTGGACGGTGACCCGCTACGACGAGCCGAAAGCGATTGAGCTGCAAGGTCGCGGTCGCGGTGGGATTCGGCTCGGGGTGGCCATGACGGTCACGAGCAAGGATCCCGGAACCGACTTTCATCTCACGGCGGATCTGCGGGGCGGATTGCTCGGCGGGCCGATCGGCGGGTTGGTGGCCCGGGTGCTTCGATCGGATGTAGAGAAGTCCGTGAAGAACCTGGCCGCTCTGCAATAGGGGCTACCGCGCCGCGTGGCCGATCGGCCAATCCCGTTCCGCCTGGCGAATCCGCCTGCGGTCCATGCCAAGCCAGTCCAGCCCGGCACCGAACGCGAGCAGGGCGACGATCGCCGCGGCGACGCCCGCGCCGGCGTGGCCGAGGGCGAAGGTCGCCACGCACACCACGAATGCCAGGGCGGCGGCCACGATGACGACGAGCCCGGGCGTGCGTTCAGCCTGGCGTGCCGAGTCCCGGCGGCTGGTCCGAGCGTGAGCGGGGCTGTGCGTCATGGGGGGCGTCTCCTCTGGTCAATTCCTTTGGGCCGCTTAGTTGTGCTACCCGGAATGCCGTCGGGACAAACGACCGACGCGTCGACGCCGACTACAGCGTCTGATGCCGTCCGAAGTACTTGTGGTCCTCGCTGTAGCCGCCGTAACCGCTGCCGATGTCGCGGTAGTCGGCGACGAACTCGATCCCCTTGATCCACTTCACGAGCTTGAAGCCGTGCTGCAATTCGTTGCGCAGCCGCAGCGGCCTGCCGTGCATGTAGGGGAGAGGTTGGTCGTTCATCTTGTAGGCCAGCATGGTCATGTGGTGGTCCATCTGGCCGATGTGATGGGCGTTGTAGTAGATGCCGCCCGTCGCGCCCAGGCCCATCGAATAGAACACCGCCCAGTTGGCTTCCGGCAGCGGCTTGACGATGTCCATGATCGTCTTCACCTGCACGCCACCCCATTTGGCGACGCCCGACCAGGCCTGGATGCAGAAGTGCTGGCTGATCTGCTCGTGGTAGGGCAGTGCCATCAGGTCCTCGAGCGAGAACTCCATCGGGTGCTCGACGAGACCGTAGACCTTCAGCCGCCAGTCCTTGAAGTCGTTTGCCTCCAGCTCTTTGTACTCGACGGTCTCCGGCAGGCGCCCGTTGCGCCAATGATGCG
>NZ_LZJJ01000144.1:0-22573 GCF_001667625.1 Mycobacterium sp. E1715 | reverse complement strand
TTGAGCCGCCGCAGCTCGCCGCCGGGGCGGTGCAGGATGACGACGCGCAGCGCTCCCACCTCGGAATTGGTGCCCAGCTCAACCACACCCACCACGGTAGCGGCGCCGGACCCGGCCGTCCCGGCGCCCGGCCACTCGAACGGGTGTGCGATAGACTGGGCGCCGTGGAGATGGCGGTACAAGGCTCCCTGTTCCAGCACACCGAGCGCAGGCAACTCGGTGACGGCGCCTTTATCGAAATCCGCGCCGGCTGGCTCACCGAAGCCGACGACCTGCTCGAAGCGCTCCTGACCGCGGTTCCGTGGCGGGAGGAACGCCGCCAGATGTACGACCGGGTGGTCGACGTGCCGCGGCTGGTGAGTTTCCACGACCTCACGGTCGACGAGCCGCCGCATCCCCTGCTGGCCCGGCTTCGGCGCCGGCTCAACGACATCTACGCCGGCGAACTCGGCGAGCCGTTCACCACGGTCGGGTTGTGCTGCTACCGCGACGGCTCCGACAGCGTCGCCTGGCACGGCGACACCATCGGCCGCAGCAGCTCCGAGGACACCATGGTGGCCATCATCAGCCTCGGCGCCACCCGCACGTTCGCCATGCGGCGGCGCGCGCGTCCTGCCAAAGGCCCGTCGTTGCGGCTGCCGCAGGCGCATGGGGATCTGCTGGTGATGGGCGGATCCTGCCAACGCACCTGGGAGCACGCCGTGCCCAAGACGTCGGCGCCGGTGGGCCCCCGCATCAGCATTCAGTTCCGCCCGCGCGGCGTCCGCTAGCTGCGGACGGCCTTCACCGCGCTCACCAGCAGGTCGCGGGCGCGCTGCGTATCGACCGGCGCGACCGGCTGCCCGGGGATCACCAGCGGATTGGCCGTGACGATCACCTGGTAATCACCGAACTGGGCCGAATAGTCGTAGAGTTCGCCGGTGCGCGGCCCGCCGGCGACCAGCGCCTGCAGCACGCGGTGCACCCCCAGCGTGTGAGTCCCGTCGATCTGCGGGGCGTCGACCACCTCCACGCCGCCGCGGAGCTGCGGCCCGGAGAACGCGATTTTCGCGCAGTCCTTGCCGGGTTCGTTGAGAGGCAACGCTTTTGACGTTTCCACGGCGATGACCACGAACCGGTTGCCCTTGCCCTCGGCGGACACCGCGGCCATGTTGCCCTGCAGGTCCGGCGGCATTTCCGGCCCCGTCGCCGCCTTCGCGCAGGTGGCGGGATCGAACGTCAGCCCCTCCGGGAGCTTGCGTCCGGACAGCACCTTGGGATCGATCCCCCGCTCGCCGATATCGGTGACCTTGAAGTCCGGCCCGAAGCTCGACTTCACGTCGGCGACCTTCTTGATGTCGGCTTTGGCCGAGGTCGCCTCCCCCGACGAGCAGCCTGCGAGCACACCCACCACCGCGACCGTGACCGCCACCTTGAACACCGTGGCTAATCTACCCAAGGCGGTTGCGTCAGCTGCGCAACGTGGACACCGTTTTGACGAGCAGATCGCCGGCGAATTGCGGTGGCAGCGCGGGCACCACCGAACCCGGATCGGTGGTCAGCGTGGTGAACGCGTAGAAGTTCCCCAGGTACGCGGTGAAGGTGTATGTGCGCGAATCTATCTCGGTGCCCGACTCGACCGACGACTTGACGTCGGTGACCATCCCGACGGTTTGGGCGCCCTCGATGTGCGGGGCGTCGATCAGGTGCACGGTCGCCGTCGTGCGCCCGGCGGTCATCGTCCACTGGCCACACGCGGCTACCACATCGTCGGGCAGATCCACCGGCCCCGGCAAAGCCACCACCACCGCGTCGACGATGCCGCCGCTACCCGACCCCGACACGCCCTGGGCCGTCTGGTCGCGCCCATTGCCGGGATCGGCGAGCTGACCGCATTGCGCCGGCTTGGCGCGGGTGTCCGACGCCTCCGGCCCGAGGCTCCAGATCACCCGGGGTGACGCCCCGCCGGGAATGCCCGTGGTCGCCTCGTAGCCGGGCGGGAGCTCGCGAACGACGCGTTTGATGTTGGCCGGGTTGACCGCCTTCGGCGCCGGCGTTTTCGTCGGCGCGGGCGAGGGAACGGGGGCGGGCGCGTGACCGCACGCGGCAACCACCAACGCGAGCGCGCAAACCGGGCCGATCCGGAACGGGCTCAGCCGACCACCTCGATCATCTGGCGGGCGACGTGCTCGATCTGGGCGGCCACGTCACGCCGGAACCCGTGGTCGCGCCGGTGCGGCACGTCGATGACGGTGGTGATGACGCCGATGTCCTCGCGCTGCCAGACCGCCCCGTAATGGTCCATGATGGTGCGCATCGGCAGGTTGTCGGAAAGCATTCGCGCGGAGAATCTTTCGACCCCGGCGACCCGAGCGGCGATCGACAGCGCATTGACCAGGAAGGTGCCGATCCCCCGGCCCTGATAGGCGTCGGCGACGGTGAAGGCGATCTCGGCGATGCTGCGGTCGGCCTCGTCACGCACGAAACGCGCGTCGGCCACCGGGTCGCCGCCGTCGATCACCACCCAGACGAAGTGGTCGACGTAGTCGACCTCCGACAGGTAATGCATCAGCGCCGGGGTGGGCAGGCGCGGCGTCATGAAACGCCGGTACAGCGTCTCGCTGGAGAATTGGATGTGCCCGTGCACGGTTCGCTCGCTGTCACCGGGCAGCACCGGTCGCAGCATCAGGTGCGTGCCGTCGCGGACCCGGATCGGGATCGGCGTGATGAACCCGGCGAGCCGCTGGCGCACCGTCCGCAGCAGCCGCTCCATCACCCCGGGGATGTGCACCATGCGCGCGAACGCGTCGTTGTCACCGATCCAACCCGTCAGCGGCCCGGCGGTGGTGACCGTCGCGGTCCGCGGGATGTGACGCAGCAGCGCGATCTCCCCGATCAGCATCCCCGGGAACGCATGCTCGACGATGACCACACCGTCGTCGCCGACGTGGGTGATCTCGACGATGCCGGACGAGATGAGCAGGAAGGAAACGGCCTGCTCGCCCTGCTTCATCAGCACTTGGCCGGACCCGGCGCGCAGCGGTTGCAGGGAGGCGGCCAACGGCGCGAGATCGGAGGTGGGACACCCCTCGAAGATGTCCATCGTCGCCAGCTCGTCCGCGCGCGCGCCGGTCAAGGCCACTGCGATAGCCCGCCGATCACACGGTCGTGGCGTGGGTCTGCGCCTCGCGGTGACCGCCGCTTTGCCATGACCTGCCCGCCTGCGTTGCCGTCGTCTACCCCGCCAGTCCCGAAACTCCCGACGCGGTCGGATGTTGCCCAGGTTATGGGCTCGGTTCCGGGCGCGGCAAGGACGCGCGGCCGATAGTTCGCGAGGGCGCGTCGGCCGGTCCGCCGGTGATGCCGCGGGGCATGATGATCGGGTGAGCGCAGGCCGCCGAAGTTCACCGAGGCTGACCGGCGCGGGACCGCGGAAAATCCAGGTGGGCGGTCTCTGGTTCGACGCCCTGACCCAGGAACAGGTCGTCGGGGCGGTGCGCGGCGCCTGGGCCGCCGGCCGCGGCGGATCGATCGTGCCGGTGAACATCGACGTCGCCCTGGCGGCCGCCCGCCGCACCGAACTCGCCGACCTGATCGCCCGCGCCACCCTCGTCGTCGCCGACGGCATGCCGCTGGTGTGGGCGGCGCGGGCCAAGGGCGACAGGCTGCCCGAGCGCGTCGCCGGCTCCTCGCTGATATTTCCGCTGAGCGCCGCGGCGGCCGCCGACGGCAAGTCGGTCTACCTCCTCGGCGGCGCCGAGGGCGTACCGGAGCGGGCGGCCGAGGCGCTCGTCGCGCACTCGGCCGGCCTGCGCATCGCGGGCACATGCTCGCCGCCCTTCGGCTTCGATCAGACGGAGGAGGGGGCGCGGCGCGCCGTGGCGGCCGTCGTGGCCGCCGCTCCCGACCTGGTCTTCGTCGGCCTGGGCTTTCCCAGGCAGGAACGGCTCATCGAATTGCTGCGCGCGGAGCTGCCCGGCGCCTGGTGTCTCGCCTGCGGTGGCGGCATCGCGATGACCGCCGGGATCGTCCGCCGGGCGTCCCCCGTGCTGCAACGGCTGGGCTTCGAGTGGGTGCACCGGCTGGCGCTCGAGCCGCGCCGGCTCGCCCGCCGGTACCTGCGGGACGATCTACCGTTTGCGCTGGCATTGGTGATTCGCTCTGCGGCGCAACGGTTTAGGCGGGACTAGATTCCTTCGCGCTCAAGATGATTCGCACGGCGGCGGCGAGGTCGCCGGCCACGACGTCGGCGCCGTGAGCGTGTCCCCCGCCGGGGCGCAGCAGGACGGTCGCCGCGCCGGCCGCCCGGCCGGCCAGCACGTCGGTCTCGCTGTCGCCGATCATCACCGACTCGGCCAACGCGAATCCGTGCTCGCGCGCCGCGCGCAACAACATGCCCGCCCCGGGCTTGCGGCAGTCGCAGCTGGCCGCCGCGTGCGGGCAGTGGTACTCGGCGTCGAGGCGGGCGCCCTCGTCCGCCAGCAGGTGTTCCAGCCGGTCCTGGACGGCGGCGAAACGCGCGGCCTCCGCAGCCGGTTCGGACAGCCAGCGCTGATTCGTCACCAAGACGGTGCGCAGGCCCGCCGCGTTCAACGCGGCCACCGCGCGGGCGGCGCCGGGCAATAGCACCAGCTCTTCTGGCGACCTGACGTACTCGCCGTCGGCGGCCTTGACGTTGATCGTCCCGTCCCGGTCCAGGAAGACGGTACGGACGTTGCGCAGATCGGGCATCCGGTCGGTCTCAGGAGGGCCGGTCAAACAGCGCCGCTTCGACCATCTCGCAGATCGAGTGACCGAGGTGCAGGCATGCCTCCTGGACGCGGCCGGTGTTGTCGCTGGGCACCCGGATGCACAGCGCGGCGACGTCGGCCACCTTGCCGCCGCGCGCACCGGTGAGCGCGACGGTCGCCATCCCGGCGTCGGCGGCCGCCTCGAGCGCGCGAACGACGTTCGGTGAGTTGCCCGAGGTGGTGAGGCCGACCACCACGTCGCCCGCGCGGCCGGCGGCGAGCACCTGGCGGGCGAACACCTCGTCGTAGGAGTAGTCGTTGCCGATCGCTGTCATCGCCGCGGTGGCGTCCGGCAGGCTGATCGCCGCCAGACCGGGTCGGTCAAACGCGAAGCGGCCCATCAGTTCTGCGGCCAGATGCCCCGCGTCTTGCGCGGATCCGCCGTTGCCGAAAAAGATCACCTTCCCGCCGGAGCGAAGCGAGGAGATCATCAGCCGCGCGATCTCGACGGTCTGCGCGGCGATGGCGCCCGAGAGCATTTGCTGCTTGACGGCGATCGTGTCCGCCAACCGCGCCTGGACCAGCTCGACGCTCGGGGCGACGACATCCGAGCTGCTCATGCCTGCCATGTCGTGAGTCCTTTGCTCTCGAAGGCGAATTCGGTGATGGTCGCTCCGGCCGACTCGAGGGATTCGATGAGGCGGTGTTTCTTCGCGAAATCGCAGAACAGCAGGATGTAACCGCCGCCGCCGGCCCCGGTGATCTTGCCGCCGAGTGCACCGTTGCGCAGGGCCAGGTCGTAGAGCTCGTCGATGCGTTCGTTGGTGATGTAGGGCGACATGCGCTTCTTCTGCGTCCACGCCTCGCCGAGCAACGCGCCGAAATCGTTCAGCTTGTTCGTCAGCAGGGCGGCCTTCATGGCGACCGCCAACTCCTTCTGCGCCCGCAGTCCCGCCAGGGTGTCGTCCGCGCCCGTGGTGGCGCGCCGCGTCTGGTCCTCGATCACCCGCGCGGAATCCCGCGTGATGCCCGTAAAGCACAGCAGCAGGCTGAGTTCCAGCTCGAACGCGGTCTCCTCGCGGATGCGCAGCGGGTTGACGATCACGCGGTCGGTGAACTCGATGAAGTTGAATCCCCCGAACGTCGCGGCGTACATGTCCTGCATGCCGCCCGTGATGCCCAGGTCCTCACGCTCGATGGCGCACGCCAGCTGCGCGGTCTCGTATTCGCCCATCGGGACGCGGTAGTGCTCGGCGAGCAGGCCGGTGAGGGCAACCATCATCGTCGACGACGAGCCCAGCCCCGAACCCGGCGGTGCGCTCGACCGCAGCACCAGGTCGTAGCCGTCCGTGCCGTCCTTGCCGAACCTGCGCACAGCGGCCTTGATCAGATCCAGGCTGCCGTCGTAGAGGATCTCGCTGTCGAGCGTCATCTCGTGGGTGGTCTTGAAGTCCACCGACTCGATCGTGACCCTGCGATCGGTCCGCGGGGAAAGCGAACCCTGCGCGTAGCGGTCGATGGTCGCCGACAGGACGCAGCCGCCCTCGGTGGTCGGGAACGGCGGTACGTCCGTGCCGCCCCCAGCGAACGAGATCCGCAGCGGCGCGCGGGCACGGATTCTTGGCCGGGGCAGGGGATTCACTGTCGACGTATATCCGCTCAGCCGGCCGACGCGCGTCCCGCGATAGTCGGCGAAATGTGCGCCACGTGCCAACCCCAATGCATCGATCTCTTCGGAAGAGCCCTAGCGTAGCAGCCGGATCGGCAGAAAAATCGGGATTCACCTGCGGATTGTGCCCACCCGTCCACGCCTTCACGAAAGCCATGAAATGAGCCAGGATGCAGTCGAATTGACCCGCGGCCTCCTCACCGAGACCGCCACGCTGCGGCACGGTTTCCTCGACGTACTGGGCGAGTCGACGACTTCGCCGGCCCCGACGTTCGCCCAGCGCGCCATGAACAGCCCTCTCGTCGCGACAATCTACGAGCGGCTGTGGCGGCCGGCCGCCTTCTACGTCGCCAGCGGCGTCACCACCGGCGCGGAGCAGCGGCGCGCGGCATCGGCGCTGAAGCTGTCCGGCGCAGACAGATTGCTCGATGTCGCCTGTGGCCCAGGCAATTTCACGGGTTCCCTGGCCGCACAACTATCGGACGGCGGGCTGGCCGTCGGCTTCGACATCTCCGAGCCGATGCTGACGCGCGCCGTCTTGGACAACAGCGCCCCGCGCACCTGTTATGTCCGCGGCGACGCTCGCGCGCTGCCGTTCGCCGACGAGACTTTCGACGCGGTCTGCTGCTTCGGCGCGCTGTATCTGATGCCCGAGCCGTTCGGTGTGGCACGCGAAATGGTGCGGGTGCTGCGGCCCGGGGGGCGGATCGCGATCCTGACCAGCTACACGCCCGACCTGCCCGCGATCCGGTACGCGATGACCAGCGGCGCGCGCGTCATCGGGCTGACCATGTTCGACCGGCACGCCTTCGTCGAGCTGTTCGCCTCGGCCGGCCTGGTCGACGTCGAGCAGCAGACCCAGCGCGCGTTGCAGTTCGTCGTCGCCGCTAAGCCCGAGAGCTAGGACGCCACCTTGCCCACGCCGAGCACCCGGACGACCGGCGTTCCCGCCTCGCACTCCAATACCCAGGGTTCGCCGCCGTCGACGGGCTCCGAGGTGAGCGTGAACATCACCGGCCGGCCGCTGCGCTGCGTCATCTGCGTGCATTCCACCCGGAACAGGCGATAGTCGCCGCCCCGATCGATCGCGAGCGAGAACCCGGGCCGCACCGACTCAACCGGCACCTTCTGCAGGTAGTAGTCAACGTTCATCCGTCGACCGTAGGGCCGTCAGAACGGCGCGCCGGGTGCCGCCACGCGGCTCTTAGGCAATGTTCAGGCAAATTTTGGGACGGCATTAGGGTTCGCCGCGCGCGTGCGCTCCCGGCTGCATGACGAACTCCACGACGATCGCCGCCATGTCGTCGATCGCACTGCGGAGCATGACTTCGTAACCGTGGGTGCTCAGCGTGGGCAGACATAGCAGGCCCGCGCGCGGCGTCAGACCGTTGGCCTTGGAGTGCGACGCGTCCGACTCAAAGGCGCCCAGCACCGCCCCCTGCGGCGACAGGCCCAAGTCGTTGGCGATGCCCGTCAGCCGGTCGGCGACGTCCTTGTCGTAGACGCACAGCGCGTCGCTATAGCCGATGATCGGGCCGCCGCTGACTTTGGTGCCGTACTCGCGCTCGGTCGGGCCGACCTCGAGCGCGAGGGTCAGGGTGCCGGGCAGCGATCCGCTGGCGTAGGTGCCCCCCACCCCGCCGATCTCTTCGTTGGTGGTGAACGCGAGATAGACGTCGTCGACGGGTCGTTGGCCGCGCTCGCGCAGCACGCGAGCGGCGCGCAGCAGGGCGGTCACCGCGGCGCGATCGTCGAGGAAGTAGCAGCCCAGATAGTCGCCGATTTCGACCAGGGTCCGCTTGCTGCGGTCGACGCACACCCGCGTGCCCGGGCGCACCCCCGCGGCTTCCAACTCGTCGGGGCTGCGGCCGGTGAAGACGTAGACGTGGTCCCAGTCCAGCGCCTTGTCGCCCTGGTCGGGCTTGGTCTGCCAGATCCGCTGGCTCTCCTGGGTGGTGTGTTCGGAGCCCAGTGTGAGGACCGCGGTCAGCGTGGCGTTCTCGCCGAGCACGGCGACCGGACCGAGGCCGAAGTTGCCCGGGTACATCGTCCCGAGCTGCGTCAGGTGCAGCGTCCCGTCCGCTTCCACCCGCTTGACGAGCATGGACAGTTCGTCCATGTGCGCCATGACCCGCGTCGCGACGCCGGGCTCGGCCGCCGAGGACACCCGGTGCCGGTGCCCGTGCCCGGCGCCCTCGGCGGGGGGCTCGGCACCGATGTAGCCGATCAGGTTGCCGGCGTCGTCGGTCCACATGTCGTCAACGACGGGACGGAGTTCTCGGGCACACACGGCGCGGACGTCGGCTTCCTGGCCGCACGGCCCGTAGGCCCACAGCAGTTCCTGCAACAGCTCGTCGATGGAATCGTCCTCGCGCGGCGCCATTCGGTCCTTTCGGTTGATGGCTTGTCGCAAGGATCAGTACCCGCGCCGCGTCATGGGCAATCGCGCTCACTCGCAGGCGAGTTCCGGTCGTTCGGGGCGGTGCGGCAGCAGGCTGGGCAGCCACTTCCCCACGTCCGCGGCCGTGAGGTTCGAGGCCCGCTCGAGGTGTTGGCCCACAACGATGTTCGCCTCCAACCGGGCGCGCGCCGCCACGTCGTCCGGGTTGCCGGAGGCGCACGCGGCGGGGAGATCACCCGACCGGTTGCCCTGGGGGGTCGCTCGCCGCGCGCTGGAACGGTGAACGACGCCGCGTACCATTCGTTGACGGTCGTCATTGACGGTCGTCAGCCAAAGACGTAGGGTGCGTCGATGGGGTCATCGCCCGCCTCCTCCGTGACCGAAACTCCACCCGGTGGCGTCCGGGAGGCCCGGCGACTCGAAACGCGGGCGCGCCTGTTCGACGCCGCGCTGGGCGAGATCGGGCAGCGCGGCTTGGCCGCGGCCGATGTCAGCGCCATCGCCGCCGCGGCGGGCGTGGTGCGGGGAACGTTCTATTTCCATTTCCCGACGAAGGAGCACGTGCTCGCCGAGCTGGAGCGCGCCGAGGAGAGGCGGATAATTGGCGAGCTCGGCGACGCCAAGGGCGATTTGGCCACTGTCCTGTCGGACGTCGTATCGCGGATACTCGACGCCGAAAATCGTTTGGGTGCAGGCGTTTTCCGGGACATGCTCGGTCTGCATTTCTCGCCATCGCGTCCCGTTGAAGAGGAGCTGGCGCAGCACCCGATCGCACAGTTCCTGGCGGGCGTGATCGGCCGTGCGCAAGACGCGGGACAAGTCTCGTCCGACGCGGACGCAACGGAACTGGCGATGTTCTTTCTCACCGGGCTCTTTGCGCTGCTCGCCGTTGGATCACACGACCCTGCGCTGTTAAGTCGTTACGTATCAACGAGTGTCAACGGAATGGAGAAACGATGAACAGCACGAGCATCGAGGGGTATCGCGATTTCCTCGCTAGGCGCGACGGCGAGGCCGACCTACTCAACCGACGATTGGCGAAGCGCGAGCAGTTCTTCGGTCAACTCGAAGCGAACCCCGTCCGGTCGGCCCACCCGATCGATCAACAGACGTTCCTGCGCAACCTGCGCCGCCGGCGGCCCGAGGCAGGCCTGGATCGCAAGATGCTGTTCCTGCTGGCGACGGCCAAGCTGAATCAGGCCGAGCGGTTCGGCGTGGGGCTCGGCGAAACCTACGGGCGCAACAGCGGTCACGATGCGCCGCCCGAAAGCGTCTACCTCGAACTGGAAGAGCACTACCACACCCGGCTGCTCGCATACGCGCTCGACGTCTTCGACCTGACGTTCCAAGTCGCCCCTCCCCCGTTCGTCATGCGCCAGTTCGTCAAAACCGGCGTGATCATGCCGCAAAGGCTGGGCTTTGCGTTCGTCGGCGCCGGCGAGATGGCGGGCTGCATCATGTTCGACGAGTTACGCCGCGCCGGCACAGAACTGTTCGCCGACGAACCGGAAGTCTGCGCGCGAATCGAACTGCTCTACCGCGAAATCCTCACCGACGAGATCGGCCACGTCGGCTACTGCGCCTCGCGCTGCACCGCCGGCGAGCGGGTGATCATGCGCCGCATCTACCCGTTCGTGGGGCGGATGTTCGCCCGGCAAACCGCCGAGATCGGCATGCTGGTCGACCCGAAGGCGTTGCACGCCCGACTCGACCGGCCCTTCGACGTCGACGAGCTCACCGCCGGCCTGGGCAACGAAACCTATCTCGTCGCCCGTCCGTGAGGGGCGGCTCGCGCACCGCGTCGCGTGGCAGGTGGTTGGCGGGAGGGACTGAGGTGTGGGAAACCTCGAGCCACGGCCCGTTGCTTGAGCCGTAACAGTCTGGCCTCAGCTTGTTCCATTGGGACTCTGTTCAGTCCCTTCCTGAGTTGAGCCTGCCACCCGGTGGCCACCTACCGGTAGTGCTGATCGCCTTTCGGGGGCATTGTTCGCTCAATGGACTGCGGGGTGCTCGGCGAACCAAGGCCCGCGGACGCTGGAATTTGCCGACGGCCAGGCCAAATCGCCACGACGGATGGTCGCCGGTGCCATCCTTTTGGGTATGTCCGAGACGCGGCACGTTGTCCTGATTCACGGCAACTGGTCACGCGGAGAACAGCTGGCCGCCGCCCGCGCCGCGTTCCAGGATCGCGGTTACACCGCGCATACGCCGACGCTGCGGCATCACGAATTGCCGATCCACGAGGGGGCCGCCAAGGTGGCCTCCCTAAGCCTGCGGGATTACGTCGACGACCTGGTGGCCTTCGTCGGTTCGCTCGAAACGCCACCGTTGTTGGTCGGCCACTCGATGGGCGGCCTGCTCGCCCAACTGGTCGCCGCACGCACCCCCCACACCGGGCTGGTCGCGGCATGTCCCGCCCCCGCTGCCGGCATCGGCGGTTCGACTCCCGCCAACAGGCGGATGTCGGCGCCGTGGTTCCTGCGCTCGCGCGCCTGGGCCAAACCGGTGCCTCCTCCCCCGTTCGAGCGATTCCGGCAATGGGTGGCCAACACCCAATCTGAGGACACCGCCCGCGAGATATATGACGGCCTGGTTTGCGATTCCGGTCGAGCACAGTGCGAGATGCTCCTTGCGATACTCAGGCTCTCCCGGGCAACCCGCGTCGATGCCGCCGCGGTGAGCGCGCCGGTGTTGGTGATTGGGGGCGAATGCGACCTGATCGTGCCGGCAGGGGTGTTGCGCAAGACCGCGGCGCAATACCGGCACGCGGACGTCGTCGTGATACCCGACTCCGACCACATGGTCTTCTCGGGGGCTTCCCTACCGCTAACCATGAGCCACATTGACGCGTGGCTGACAAAGAATGAGCTCTTCGCCGCCACGCCGAACTAGGTGCCGTGACGCGCGCTTGCTGATCGACCGCCTTGGCGAAGCGCCCTTTACCTGATCAATCTCTGTGGAGCTAAGGGGATTCGAACCCCTGACCTACTCGATGCGAACGAGTCGCGCTACCAACTGCGCCATAGCCCCTGATCGCTAGCAGGCTACCAGCCGCGGGCCGAACCGCCGAAACGCGATCGCTACTCGCCGACGGCCCGCGGCAAGTCCCTGGGCCAGCCGTAGTTGCGCATCGGCATCGCGTAGTCCAGGTGCTCGAAGATCGGGTCCTCGTCGTCGATCTCCAGGACCACCGCGCCCGGGCGCCGCAACCGCGACGGGACCACGTCGTAGTCGCGGTCGTAGGCGTTCTCGACGCCCATGCGCGCCCGCGACATCCGCTGCATCCGGCGGCGACGGACCTTCTCCTCGATGCGGGTCTGGCGCCGCAGGTAAGCCAGGTAGAGCAGCGTCACGACGGTGGCGCTGCCGCACGCCCACCAGGCGGTCGGCGAAATCTTGAACGCGGCCGTGGCCGTGCCGACCAGCACGACGGCCATCACCATCAACACGCGCTTGCGGAAGGCGTACTTGCGGGCGCTGACCGCGGCGGCGGTCTTGGTGTCGAAGCGGCGGCGCCGAGAGGCGTTCCGCGGGACGGGCGGCGGCATCTCGTCGTCGGCCTCGGCCTCGGGCTCCAGACCCGAAGAGTCGTCGACGTATTCGAAGCCCTCGTCGGCTTCGTCGCCGGCGTGGGCGACCACGTCGGTGTCGGAGTCCTCGTCGTCCTCGTCGGCCTCGGCTTCTTCCTCGACGACGGCTTCGACGGCCGCCGGCAGGGCCTGAGAATCCTCGACGACATCGACGTCGAGGTAGTCGGGCTCGGTGAGCTCGGGTGTCGCGATCTTCATGACGACGGGGCGCGCGGCCCGCAGCTCCTCGGTGTCGTGCTCTTCGTCTTCGTCACCCTCGGCGAGGTCGAGCTCGTTGTCGGCCGACTCTTCCGGCGGTTTCCAGTCGGGGTCGCTGCGATGACCCGCGGCCGGGCCGCTGCGCTTGATCAGGCGGGAGTTCGCGCCGCCGTTGAGGACCCGGGTCGCCAGGGCGACGTCGCTGGTGCGGCGCACGGCGTCGCGTTTGCTGACGAGCATGGGCACCAAGACGAACAGCCAGAGCACTACGAGCGAGATCCACAACAGTGACTGCGGAATGCTTGGCATGACGACCTGCTCTCTTCGGTTCCGATTCCGCGAAGCCCCTCGGAGGCCAGCGCGGCCGGGTCTTGGTGACCAGGACAATTACACACCTGTAATTTGCCTCTCACAAGCACCACGAGTCACTCGTGTCGCGGTAGCCACACGGGGGCCAAATGCGCTAGTCGCGGCGCGGCCGCCCAGCGCGGGGCTGCGCCGTCACGCCCAGCTGGCGTGCCCGCCCCGGACCAGGGTCGATGCCACCGACCCGGACACCTCCTCGGCCGTAATGGCCATCAACAGGTGGTCCCGCCACGCCTTGTCGACCTCGAGGTAGCGCTGCAACAAACCCTCTTGCCGGAAGCCGACTTTTGCCAACACGGCCCGGCTGGCCGCGTTCTCGGGGCGCACGGTGGCCTCGACGCGGTGCAGCATCACCGGACCGAAGCAGTGATCCAGGCCCAGCGCCAGGGCTGCCGTGGCCACCCCGCCGCCGGTCGCCGACCGCGGCACCCAATAGCCGATCCACGCCGATCGCAACGCCCCATGGGTGACGTTGCCGATGGTCAGCTGGCCACAGAAGCGTCCGTCGAGCTCGATGACGTAGGGCAGCATGCGGCCCGCACGGGCCTCCGCGCGCAGGCCGGAGCACAGCGCCGGCCACGCGGCGACGGTGTGCCGGGTCGTCCAATCGCTCTCCGCGCTGGGCTCCCACGGCTCGAGGTGGGCGCGGTCGGCCAACCGGATGCGGCTCCATTGGGCGCCGTCGCGCATCCGCACCGCCCGCAGTCGGACGACTCCCGCCGGCACCCGCAAGGGCCCGACATCCAGCGGCCAGCCCGGGTGGCGGGCGTTGGTGCGCAACAGGTTCACGAGCCGGCGGAGTCGTTGCACTTAACCGCGCTGAGCCAGGAAGGCGACATCGACGATTTCGCCGGTGCGGATCTGTTCGGCGCCGCTGGGCACCACCACGAGGCAGTTGGCTTCGGCGAGGGTGGCCAGCAGGTGCGAGGACGCCCCGGGCGGCCCGCCGAGTGCCTGCACCAGATATTCACCGGTCTCCTGGTCGCGCATCAACTGGCCGCGCAGGTAGCCCTTGCGCCCGGCGACCGACGTGATCGGCGACAGGGTGCGGGCCTGCACGATCCGGCGCATCGGCTGACGCTTGCCCAGCGAGAGCCGGATCAGCGGCCGGACCATCACCTCGAAGACCACCAGCGCGCTGACCGGGTTGGCGGGCAGCAGAAACGTCGGGACGCCGTCGCGGCCGAGCTGCCCGAAGCCCTGGACCGACCCGGGGTGCATCGCGACGCGGACGACTTCCATCTCCCCCAGCTCGGAAAGGACCGAGCGCACCGACTCGGCCGCGGCACCGCCCACCCCGCCGGCGATCACCATCACCTCGGCGCGGTTGATCTGGCCCTCGACGGTGTCGCGGAATTCCTTGGGGTCGTTGCTGACGATGCCGATGCGGTTGACCTCGGCACCGGCATCGCGGGCCGCCGCCGCCAGCGCGTAGGAGTTGACGTCGTAGACCTGGCCGTTGCCGGGGGTGCGCGAAATGTCGACCAGTTCACCACCGACGGCCAACACCGTCACCCGGGGCCGCGGATGCACCAGCACCCGCTCGCGGCCGACCGCCGCGAGCAGCCCGACCTGGGCCGCGCCGATCACCGTGCCGGCGCGCACCGCGACGTCGCCGGGCTGCACGTCGTCGCCGGTGCGGCGCACGTACGCACCCGACGGCGCGCCGCGCAGGATCCGCACTCGCTTGCTCCCGCCGTCGGTCCAGCGCAACGGGATCACCGCGTCGGCGAGCGTGGGTAGCGGGGCTCCCGTGTGCACTCGGGCGGCCTGGCGCGGTTGCAGGCGGCTGGGGGTGCGCGCGCCGGCCTCGACGGTTCCCATCACCGGCAAGACCAGGCCCTCGCGCCGGTCTTCGTCCAGCTCGGCGTCGCCGGGCGGCGGCTCAGGCATGCTGTCGGCTCCCACTTCGCCGATGCCCAGCACGTCGACGCTGCGCACCGCGTAGCCGTCGATCGCGGCCTGGTCGAAGCCGGGCATGGGCCGCTCGGTGACAACTTCCTCGGCACACATCAATCCCTGCGCCTCGGCGATGGCCACCCGGATGGGCCGCGGCGCCACCGCGGCAGCGGTTATCCGGGCCTGCTGCTCCTCAACAGAACGCACAGCGCGCCTCTCTGCCCTCTGATGCCCCTGGCGGGCACCGCCCTCATCAGCCCTACGGGCGCCGTCGTGGGCCGGGCGTATCGGCCGGCTACTTCTCGGCCAGGCCTAACCGCGCCACCAACCATCGCCGCAAATCCGGGCCGTAGTCGTCACGATCCAATGCAAAGTCAACCGCAGCCTTGAGGTAGCCGCCGGGATTTCCCAAGTCGTGTCGAGATCCGCGATGCACGACGACATGCACGGGGTGGCCCTCCGCGATGAGCAACGCGATCGCATCCGTGAGCTGCACCTCGCCGCCCACCCCGCGGTGGACGCGGCGCAACGCGTCGAAGATGGCCCGGTCGAGCACGTAGCGGCCCGCGGCGGCGAAAAGCGATGGGGCGTCCTCTTGCTTGGGCTTCTCCACCATGCCGTTGACCTTCAGCACGTCCGGGTTGTCGTCACCGGGCACCGGCTCGACGTCGAAAACCCCGTACGCGCTGACCTCGTCGGGCGCCACCTCGATCGCGCACAACACGGTGCCGCCGTATTGCGCCCGCACCTTCGACATCGTTTCGAGGACGCCGGTCGGCAGCACCAGGTCGTCGGGTAGCAGCACCATCACGGCGTCGTCGTCCGACGTCAGGGTGGGCTCCACGCAGCCGATGGCGTGGCCCAGGCCGAGCGGCTCGGCCTGCACGACGGACTCGACCTTGATCAGCTGCGGCGCGCGCCGCACCTTATCGAGCATCGCCTTCTTGCCGCGCGCCTCCAGCGTTCCCTCGAGGACCAGGTCCTCGACGAAGTGGGCGACGACGCCGTCCTTGCCCTCGGAGGTGATGATCACCAGGCGGTCGGCGCCCGCCTCGGCCGCCTCGGCGGCCACCAGCTCGATGCCAGGGGTGTCGACGACCGGCAGCAGCTCCTTGGGCACCGTTTTCGTCGCGGGCAGGAAGCGGGTACCAAGACCGGCGGCGGGCACGATCGCCGTGTGTGGGACCACCACTTTTGGGCTTGACATTGTTCACACGATAACCCGACAGCGGTTTGCCGAGTCGATGTGGCGCGGCCAAAGATCCGGCTGCAATGGTTGAGGCATGGCGACCACCGGTAAGGCCGCGTTGCGGGCCCAGTTGCAGGCGGCCCGCCGCCGCGTTGCCGACGAGGTGCGGGCCGAGGAGGCCCGGATGCTGAGCGGGCGGATCGAGGACCTGGAAAGCATCATGAGCAGCGGTGACACCGTGTGCGCGTACGTGCCAGTGGGCGCCGAGCCCGGGTCGATAGACATGCTCGACGTGTTGCTGCGGCGGCCCGGACGCGTGTTACTGCCGGTTGCGCGCACGGCCGCCGACGGCGCGGCGCTGCCATTGCGCTGGGGCGAATATCGGCCCGGCACCCTGACGTCCGCGCGGTGGGGGTTGCTGGAGCCGCCGGAACCCTGGTTTCCGGCCTCGGCCATCGCCGAGGCGAGCCTGATCCTGGTGCCGGCGTTGGCCGTCGACCGCTTTGGGGCCCGGTTGGGCCGCGGTCGTGGCTTCTACGATCGCTCCCTGGGCGGCCGGGGTCCCCACGCGCGGCTGATCGCGGTGGTGCGCGACGCGGAGTTGGTGGACCGGTTGCCCGCCGAGCCGCACGACATCCCGATGACGGACGCCCTCACGCCCAGGCGGGGACTAGTCGCGCTCGGTCGCGGGTAACAGATCGGGAATGAGTGACGTCACGTGGCGGTTCTAGCACTTGAGACGCTAGAGTGCTAACAGGCTTTTGCAACCATCCGGAGGTTTTCGTGCCGACTTACAGCTATCAGTGCACCGAGTGCGACGATCGCTTCGACATCGTGCAGGCCTTCACCGACGACGCGCTGACCACCTGCAAGCGCTGCTCCGGGCGGCTGCGCAAGCTCTTCAACTCCGTAGGAGTGGTGTTCAAGGGCAGCGGCTTCTACCGCACCGACAGCCGCGAGTCCGGCAAGAAGTCCGCGAGCTCGACCAACGGATCCTCGTCGAGCGACTCCGGCTCGAACGGCGCATCAAGCGAAAAGTCCGGATCGACCGAGAAGTCCGGTCCGAGCGAGAAGGCGACCAGCAGCTCCGCGGCGTCCACCGCGTCCGCCTCGAGCTGACGGGTTATCCACAACCGTTGCGCCGACGACGTTCGGCGCTGACCCCCATGCGCCTACCGTTGCGGCGTGGGCGAGTCGTCACTGAACCCAAGCCCGTTCAACCGCCTTTTGCTGCTGCGTCCCGATTGGACACGTACGGTGCTGGCGCGGCGGATCGCGGCGGGCGGGCTTGTCGTGTTGGCCGGCGTGGCGGCGCTGCGCTCCAACCCGGCGGGTGACTACGCCGAGGTGGTGGTCGCCGACCACGACCTGCGGCCCGGCGCCGCGTTGACGCCCGCGGATGTCCACCTCGAAAAGCGTTTGGCCGCAACCGTTCCCGATGGCTCACTGGCCGACGTGAGCGCGGTGGCCGGGTCGACGCTGGCCGGTCCGACGCGGCGCGGCGAGGTGCTCACCGATGTCCGGTTGCTCGGCAGCCGGCTCGCCGAGTCGACCGCGGGACCCGGTGCCCGCATCGTGCCGCTGCGCCTGGCCGACAGCGCCCTGATCGACCTTGTCCGCGTCGGCGACGTCGTCGACGTGCTGGCCGCACCGGCGACCGCGGGGCCGGAGCCGGCCCAGGCCACCCCCAAGGTGGTGGCCACCGACGCCGTCGTGGTGCTCGTGTCGGCCAAGCCGAAGGTCCAGGCCGCGGACGGTGACCGCGTAGTGTTGGTTGCGCTGCCGGCTCGCGTGGCGAACACGGTGGCGGGCTCGGCGCTGGGTCAGGCGGTGACCCTCACCCTGCACTGAGTGCCTCGCCGTCGTTGGCCCCGCAGCTGACAGCAAACTCTGTCCAATCCCAGGAAGGACATCTGAATGTTCAAAGGGTTCAAGGAGTTTCTCTCGCGGGGCAACATCATCGACCTGGCCACCGCGGTGGTCATCGGTACCGCCTTCACCGCGCTGGTCACCCAATTCACCGACAGCATCATCAAGCCGCTGATCAACCGCGTCGGTGTCAACGAGAAGTCGAATCTCGGCATCCTGCGGATCGGCATCGGCGGCGGCCAGACCATCGACCTCAACAACGTGCTGTCGGCCGCCATCAACTTCGTCATCATCGCGGCCGTCGTCTATTTCCTGGTCGTGTTGCCGTACACGACCCTGCGCAGGCGCGGGGAGGTCGAGCAGGCCGACGACGCCCAGATCGTTCTGCTGACGGAGATCCGCGACCTCCTGGCGCAGACCAACGGCGACTCGTCCGGTCGCCACGGCGGCGCTGCCACCACCACGACGCCCCCGCCGGAGCACGGACCGCGCGCCGACGCCGAGGCGTAGGGCCCCGGCTAGATCTCCAGGCTCGACAATTGCCCGATGATCTGTGCGGCGAGGGGATTCAGCGTCGCCATCCCGTCGCGCACCGCATAGCGGGAACCGGCGAGGTTCACCACCAACGTGCTCCCGGACACGCCGGCCAGGCCGCGTGACAATCCGGCGTCGGTGATGCCCGCGGAGAGCCCCGAGGCGCGAATGGCTTCGGCGATGCCGAGGATCTCGCGGTCCAGGATCTCGCGGGTGGCTTCGGGGGTGACGTCGCGTGGGGTGACGCCCGTCCCGCCGACCGAGACCACCAGGTCCACCCCGCCGATCACCGCGGTGTTGAGCGCGTTGCGGATCTCGACCTCGTCGGCCGCGACCGCGACCACACCGTCGACGACGAACCCCGCCTCCGTGAGCAGCTCGGTGACCAGCGGCCCGCTGTGGTCCTCATCCCCGTGGGCGGTGCGATCGTCGACCACCACGACCAGGGCCCGGCCAACCACCAACTCCGCACCCGTTTCCATGGGTGCCACCGTATAACCGAGCTCGGACAATCCGGCCGCCGAGGGTTCTTCGACTCGCATTACTGATCCGCCTTCCCCAGAGTCACCGGCACGGTACGGCTGCCACCACCAGCGGGATCCTGGAAGGTCAGCGAAATCTTGTCACCGGGCGCCTTCGACCGCACGGCGGCGACCAAGGCGTCGGCGCTGTTGATCGGGCGGTCGTCGACCTTGGTGACGATCACGTTCTTGGGCACTCCGGCGGTCGAGGCCGCCCCGCCCGGCACCACGTCGACGACCTTGGCGCCCGGGGAACCCTTGTCGTTGGTCACCTGCACGCCGAGCGACGCATGGGATGCCTTGCCGCTGCTGATCAGCTCGTCGGCGATGCGCTTGGCCTGATCGACCGGAATGGCGAAGCCGAGGCCGATCGAGCCGCTCTGGGCGTCCGGCGAGTCCGCACCCAGGGTGGCGATCGCCGAGTTCACGCCGACCAGCTGGCCATTCATGTTGACCAGCGCGCCGCCGGAGTTACCCGGGTTGATGGCGGCGTCGGTCTGGATGGCGTCCAGCACGGTGTTCTGGTTGCCCGACTCACCGGTGGTGGACACCGGCCGGTTCAGCGCGCTGACGATGCCGGTGGTCACCGTGCCCGACAGGCCCAGCGGCGACCCGATGGCCACCACCGGTTGGCCGACGCGCAGGTCCGACGAGGAGCCCAGGGAGATCGGGGTCAGGCCGGACATGCCCTGCACCCGGATCACCGCGATGTCGCTGGTGGGGTCGGCACCGACGACCGTGAACGGCGCGGTGCGGCCGTCGGCGAAGGTCACCGTCGTCTTCGGAGCAGGCCCGGCGGGACCGCCGGGCGGACCACCGGGGGGCGCACCGGGAACCACGGGCGCTTTCGGCGGCCCCGCGGCCGCCGCGACCACGTGATTGTTGGTCAGGATGAGCCCGTCGGCGGAAAGGATGATGCCGGAGCCCTCCTCGGACTGGCGGCCCAGGTCGGTCTCCAGCATGACGACACTGGGCACCACCTTGGAGGCGACCTGTTCGACGCTGCCCGGCGGCATGTTGGCCGCCGGGACGCTGGGTGCGCCGATGACGGTGTGCCCATTGCTGGTGGTCGAATGCGTCCCCAGCTCGACGGCCGTCGCCGCGGCCCCGCCGATGCCAGCCGAAACCACCGCGATGGTCAGCGCACCGACAGTCAAAAGCCCTGCGCGGGAACGTTTTTGGGGACCCGGCGGCATCGGCGGCAGCATGCCGGGAATCGGGCCCGTGCCGGTGGCCCCGGGGACCGGGCCTACCCCGGTCCCGCCGGGGATCCGCCCGGGACCGGTGCCGCTGAACGGGTCGTACGGCTGGCGGAACTGGTTCGTCTGGGATTGATGCCGCCAGTCGAACGGCTGGCCGTACGGTTGGGCGTGCCCCTGGCCGTAAGCAGAGGTCCCCGGGTGGCTCGGGGTGGGCGCAGGCTGATTCGGCGCAGGGTGGTACCCCGGCTGCTGCGGCGGTGGCGAATACCTCGGGTCATTCGTCATAGCGCTAGGTCGCTCTTCCTCTATCTCAGTATTCGGCTCGTCGGTTCGACAGGGCTCTTCAACAGTAGTGGCTGCACACCTACGTTGCCCGGGCGGACTGAGAGTCCACTGAGATAACGTTCGCGGGTTCCCGAGAGTTCGACTGGCCGGTCATCCGAACCGCGGGTTCGGTGACGGATTCTTCGCCGGCGGCCGCGGCAGACGACGTCGGATAGGCCGTGGGCGGCATCGGCCGGCCGGGCAGCAGCACGTAGAACGAGGTCCCGGGCGGCTGTCCGCCCGGGACGGTGTCCTCGACGCGGAGCAATCCACCGTGATTCAGCACGACCTTCTTGACGATCGCCAGCCCGAGCCCCGAACCGGGCATGGCGCGCGCGGTCGTCGACCGGTAGAACCGCTCGAACACCAGCCGCCGTTCGTGCGGCGGGATGCCCGGGCCTTGATCGGAGACCACCAACTCGGCGTGCGACGGGTCAAGTTGCCGCATGGTGATGCCCACGTGACCGCCCGGCGGGCTCCACTTGGCCGCGTTGTCCATCAGGTTCAGCACGGCGCGCGACAGGCCCGCCGCGTCGCCGTACATCTGCCAGGGGGTTACGTCGACGTCGAAGTGAATGTCGTTGCGGCGCCGCCTGACCCGCTCCAGACTGCGGTCGATGACCTCGGACATGTCGACCGGTTCGTGCACCACCTGGCCGGCGTCGTCGCGGGTGAGGTCCACGAGATCACCCACCAGCGTGGACAGTTCCTCGATCTGCGCCAGCACGTCGGCGCGGAGCTCGACCATCTCCTGCTCGGGCAGCCGCGGCGCCCCCGGTTCCATGGAGGCCATCAGCAGCTCGACGTTGGTCCGCAACGACGTCAGCGGGGTGCGCAGTTCGTGCCCCGCGTCGGTGACCAGCCGCGCCTGACGCTCGCGGGACTCGGCCAGCGCGCGCAGCATCAAGTTGAAAGCCTCGGTGAGCCTGGCCAATTCGTCGCTACCGAACACCGGGATCGGCCGCAGGTCGTCGGTGCGCGCGACCCGTTCGGTCGCCTCGGTCAGGCGGGCCACCGGGCGCAGCCCCGCCCGCGTGACCATGCCGCCCGCGACCGCGGCGACCGCGACGCCGATGCCGCCGACGATCAGCAGCACCCAGCGCAGCTTGGTCATCACGGCCTCGGTCGGCTTGAGGCTCTTGGAGATCAGCAGCGAGCAGCCATTGGGCAAGTGAATGGCCAGGACTCGTTGATCGGACGCGGTGCGCCGGGACATGAACAGATCACCGCGGATCACCGCCTTTTCCGGCGCGCCGACCGGCAGCGTCTGACCCGGCTGTTGCGCCGTGTAGATCGAGTGGCCCGGGTTCACCAGCATCGCGTTGACATCCGAATACGCGGTGCCCTCGATGGCCTTGCCGGGATCGGCGGCCAGTGAGCCGCTGGCGATCAGCAGCTGAGCCCGGCTCTGCAACTGGTTGTCGATATCGCTATACAGCGCAGCCGAAATCACCGCGTACACGGCGAACGCCATCAGCACGACGACCATGGCCACCATCGACATCGCCAGCAGCATGACGCGCCACCGCAGGGACAACGAACTGGTGGCGCGCAGCGGCACGCGTGGGGGCCGTTGGTACCTGATCATCGCGGGATGTGACTCGTCACGGCGGCGTCTCCCGAAGGACATAGCCCACGCCGCGCACCGTGTGGATCAGCCGTGGCTCGCCGTCGGCCTCGGTCTTGCGGCGCAGATAGCCGACGTAGACCTCCAGCGCGTTGCCGGAAGTGGGAAAGTCGAAGCCCCACACCTCTTCCAGGATCCGGCTGCGGGTGAGTACGCGGCGCGGATTGGCGATCAACATTTCCAGCAAGGCGAATTCCGTGCGCGTAAGGCTGATTTGGCGCTGCCCGCGGGTGACTTCGCGGGTCACCGGATCCAGCGTCAGGTCGGAGAACTGCATGGCCACCGATTCGGCGTCGTCGTCGTCCGGCTTGGTCCGGCGCAGCAGCGCCCGCATGCGGGCCAGCAGTTCCTCGAGCGCGAACGGCTTGGGGAGGTAGTCATCCGCGCCGGCGTCGAGCCCGGCGACGCGCTCGGAGACCGAATCACGGGCGGTGAGCACCAGGATGGGTAGGTCGTCGCCGGTGCTGCGGAGCTG